>NZ_JBSFZS010000034.1:0-69237 GCF_053600395.1 Streptomyces sp. NPDC005070
AAGTACATCCAGTACGAGGACTTCCGGCCGGCACACCGAGAGCACGCACCGGGCGCCGCTCCTTGACGGGCAAACGTTGCCTGCCGCGGCACTAGCCGGGGGTCGCCCTCCCGCCGATCGCCCCGGTCCGCACGACCCGGTGTCCCGGCGGCCCGCCCGGTGCGGGGAGCGCGCACGGCGCGTGCCGGTGCGGGAGACTCGGCGGTATGCGTACTGCGTACAGCGTGGAGACCGTGAGGACCGCCGAGCGGGAGCTGATGGAACGGCTCCCCGAAGGGGCGTTGATGCAGCGGGCGGCCGCCGGGCTCGCCGCCGCCTGCGCGGACCTGCTCGGCCGGGTGTACGGCCGCCGGGTGGTGCTCCTCGTGGGCAGCGGGGACAACGGCGGCGACGCCCTGTACGCCGGGGCGCGGCTCGCCCGGCGCGGGGCCGGTGTCACCGCGGTGCTCCTCGCCCCCGAGAGGACCCACCCGGGGGGACTGGCGGCGCTGTCGCGCGCCGGGGGCACCTCGGCCGCGCCCGCCGCCGCCGAACCGCTCCTGCGGCGGGCCGACCTCGTCGTCGACGGCATCGTCGGGATCGGCGGCAAGGGCGGCCTGCGGCCCGACGCGGCACGCCTCGCCGAACTCGCGCACGCCTCACGGGCCGCCGTCGTCGCCGTCGACCTTCCGAGCGGGGTCGAGGCGGACACCGGGGAGGTGCTGGGCGCCGCCGTCCGCGCCGACCTCACCGTCACCTTCGGCACCCACAAGCCGGGGCTGCTCATCGAACCGGCGCGCGGGTACGCCGGTTCCGTACGCCTCGTCGACATCGGGCTCGACCTGCCGGAGCCGGCCGACGTGGAGGCGCTCCAGCACGCCGACGTCGCGGCCCGGCTGCCCTTTCCGGGCGCGGAGAGCGACAAGTACCGGCGCGGTGTCGTCGGGATCGCCGCCGGGTCCGCCCGCTATCCCGGGGCCGCGGTGCTCGCCGTGGCCGGGGCGCTGCGCGGCGGGGCCGGGGCGGTGCGGTACGTCGGTCCCGCCGCGGACGCGGTGATCGCCCGCTTCCCCGAGACGCTGGTGTCCGACACGGGACCGTCGAAGGCGGGGCGGGTGCAGGCCTGGGTGACGGGGCCCGGGGCCGGGGACGACGCCTCGGCGGTCGCGGAGGTGCTGGACGCGGACGTGCCGGTGCTGGTGGACGCGGACGGGCTGCGGCTCGCCGACCGGGGGGCCGTACGGGCCCGCACCGCGCCGACGCTGATGACCCCTCACGCCGGGGAGGCCGCCGCGCTCCTCGGGGTCGCCCGGGAGGCGGTGGAGGAGGCCCGGCTGGCCTCCGTACGGGAACTGGCGGGACTGTACGGGGCGACCGTCCTCCTCAAGGGGGCGACGACACTGGTCGCCGATCCCACGGGCGGCGCGGTGCGGGTGAACGCCACCGGGACGGCGTGGCTGGCCACCGCGGGGAGCGGGGACGTGCTGTCGGGGCTCGCGGGGTCGCTGCTGGCGGCGGGGCTCTCCGCCCTCGACGCGGGCAGTGTCGCCGCGTACCTGCACGGACTCGCCGGCCGCTTCGCGGCGGACGGCGCGCCCGCCGGTGCCCACGACGTGGCCGCCGCCCTCCCGGAAGCCTGGCGCGACACCCTCGACTGACCTCCTGACCTCCTGACCTCCTGACCTCCTGACCTCCTGACCTCCTGACCTCGGCCCGCCCCGGCCGCCCGCCTCCGCCGGCCGGGGACGTTGCCCAGATCGGGGGACCTTTTGCGTGTGGCGCCTCCGAGGGGCGGCGGGTATTGCGTATGTCTGTTCGCGTGATGAGCAGACGAAGTGCCTGCAGGGGGATCGCGGTGCTGTTGGCGGTGGTGACGGCCGTGCCCGTGGGGGCGGTGGCGGCCGCGTCCGCTCCGCTGTCGCCCGCCTCCGGACGGGCCGCCGAGCCGTGGCCCGGCGCGGCGAGAGGTCCGCGCCCCTCCTGGCCGGACCGGACCCCGGGCGCCCTGATGTCACCGGCGCTCTCGGCCCCCGTGGGCCCGCCCGGCGCGGGGCACGGCCTGCGGGACACGGCCGGGGGCCGTGAGAGGCCGGTCTCGTCCGGACCGCGCGGGTCCGCTCCGCTCATCTCCGGGCCGGGCGGGTCCGGGCCGGGCAGGTCGGCGCCGTCCGGGCCCGCGTCGGCCGGGTTCGTGCCCCTCGCGTCCGGCCCCCTCCCGTCCGGCGCCTTTGGTTCCGGCCCCCTCGGGGCCAGGCCGCGTGGGTCCGGGCCGGTCGGGTCCGGGTCCGATGGGTCCGCGCCGCTCGCGTCCGCGACCCGCGGGTCAGAGCCCGGCGGGTCCAGGGCCGGCTCGGACGGGCCGGGTGCGGGTGTCCCGGGTGGGCGGCGGCCCGGTGGGTGTGGTGGGGAGCGGGGCGAGTATCAGCGGGAAGTCGAGCGGGGGTTGAAGCTGCGGGTGGACGGGGCGCAGTCGGTGAGGGACTGCCGGGCCATCCGTGCCTTTCAGGAGAAGCACGGCGTCGAGCCCGCCACCGGGACCGCCGGACCGGCGACCTGGGCCCGCATGCGGGCGCTGTCGTCCCGCGCGGCGCAGCACAGGCGTGCTCCACGCGGCTGCCCCGCCCGCTCCTACCGGGTCGCCTGCGTCGACCTCACCCACAAGCGCACCTGGGTGCAGCAGCGGGGCCGGATCCTGTTCGGCCCGGTGCCGATGCGCAGCGGCAGCGTCCGGCACCCCACCCGCACCGGCTGGTTCACGATCTACTGGCGGCACCGGAACCACTGGTCGACCCTCTACAACAGCCCCATGCCGTACGCCCAGTTCTTCAGCGGCGGGCAGGCCTTCCACGCCGTGCGCGGCAGCATCCGTACGGTCGCCGGCTCGATGGGCTGCGTGAATCTGCGGCTCGCCGACGCCCGCAGACTCTGGAAGGTGCTCAGGAAGGGCGACCGCGTCTATGTGTGGGGCCGACGGCCCAGCCACTAGAGAGCCGGGAGGGAGGCACCGGGGACGGGGGTGCCGGCCCGGGTCCGCCCCGGGTCCGGCGGCGTCGGCCTCGGGTCTCCCCGGGCACCCGGGCCGCTCACCGGCCACCTTCCGGGGACCGGTGCCGGGAAGCCGCCGTACGCCTCTGAGAGACTGGGGCGCGATGACAGAGACAGCACACTCGCGGACGGCGCCCCTGCGCGCCCGCGCGGAGATCGATCTGGCCGCCCTGCGAGCCAACGTGCGGGCCCTGCGTGCCCACGCGCCGACCGCGGCCGTGATGGCCGTGGTCAAGTCCGACGCGTACGGCCACGGCGCGGTCCCGTGCGCCCGCGCCGCGCGCGAGGCGGGCGCCACCTGGCTCGGCACGGCCACCCCTGAGGAGGCGCTCGCCCTGCGGGCCGCCGGCCTGCCGGGACGCGTCATGTGCTGGCTCTGGACCCCGGGCGGCCCCTGGGCCGAGGCCATCGAGGCCGACATCGACGTGTCGGTCAGCGGGATGTGGGCGCTGCGGGAGGCCGTGGCGGCCGCCGAGTCCGTCGGGGCGCGAGCCCGTGTGCAGCTCAAGGCCGACACCGGCCTCGGCCGCGCCGGCTGCCAGCCCGCCGACTGGGCCGAGCTCGTCGCCGAGGCCCTGGCCGCCGAGGCGCGCGGACTGATCACCGTGACCGGACTCTGGTCCCACTTCGCCTGCGCCGACGAACCGGGCCACCCCTCGATCCAGGCCCAGCTCACCCTGTTCCGCGAGATGGTGTCGTACGCCGAGGAGCAGGGCGTACGCCCCGAGGTGCGGCACATCGCCAACTCGCCCGCGACCCTCACCCTCCCCGAGAGCCACTTCGATCTCGTACGGACCGGGATCGCGGTCTACGGGATCTCGCCGAGCCCCGAGCTCGGCACCCCCGCCGACTTCGGACTGCGCCCGGTGATGACGCTGAGCGCGTCGCTCGCGCTGGTCAAGCACGTACCGGCCGGCCACGGGGTGAGCTACGGCCATCACTACGTCACCCCGGGCGAGACCACCCTCGGTCTCGTCCCCGTCGGGTACGCGGACGGCGTCCCGCGGCACGCCTCGGGCACCGGCCCCGTCCTGATCGGCGGCAAGTGGCGTACGGTCGCGGGCCGGGTCGCGATGGACCAGTTCGTCGTCGACCTCGGCGGCGACGAGCCGGAGCCCGGCGCCCGAGCCGTCCTGTTCGGTCCCGGCGACGACGGCGAGCCCACCGCCGAGGACTGGGCGCGCGCGGCGGGCACGATCGCGTACGAGATCGTCACCCGCATCGGAACCCGTGTTCCGCGCGTCTACGTGAAGGTGAAAGAGGAACAAGACGGGTAGCACCCTGTAGTCGAACAGGCGCGCGGGCCCGGCGAGCGGAGAACGGCGGGCGGTACACGGCGGGCGGAAGCCGGGCCGACGCGCGCACAGCCCAGAGCCGACAGCGAACAGCCGACAGCCGACAGCCGACAGCCGACAACGGACAGCCGAGAGCCGGAGCGAAGAGGAGCGGGACGTGAGCGAGACCAGCGCGGAGGCTGTCGTGAGCGCGGCCTCGACGGCCGCCGCCTCCGCCGGGAACTGGCGCAGGGCCGGTGTCGCCGGTGCCGCGATAGGCGTGGTCGCGGCGGGCGCCGCGGCCGGAGTGGCGATCGAGCGGCTCACGGTCGGGCGCGGCATGCGCAAGAAGGCCCGTCTCGCCCTCGACTCCACCGGCCCGTACGGCAGCCTGCGCGGCACGCCGGGCAAGGCCCACGCCGACGACGGCACCGAGCTGTACTACGAGGTCGACGAGGCCGAGCCGGAGGCCTCGCTCGCCCCGCGCCGGCGTCGGCTCTTCGGCCGCAAGGCCCCCGCCCCCGTCACTGTCGTCTTCAGCCACGGCTACTGCCTCAACCAGGACTCCTGGCACTTCCAGCGCGCCGCGCTGCGCGGTGTCGTGCGCACGGTGCACTGGGACCAGCGCAGCCACGGCCGGTCCGGGCGGGGAGTCGCCCAACTGGAGGACCGCAAGCCGGTCACCATCGACCAGCTCGGCCGTGACCTGCTGGCCGTCATCGAGGCGGCGGTGCCGGAGGGCCCGATCGTGCTCGTCGGGCATTCCATGGGCGGGATGACCGTGATGGCGCTCGCCGAGCAGTTCCCCGAGCTGATTCGCGACCGGGTCGTCGCCGTGGCCCTGGTCGGTACGTCCTCGGGGCGGCTCGGCGAGGTCAACTTCGGGCTGCCCGTCGCGGGCGTCGCCGCCGTGCGGCGTGTGCTCCCCGGTGTGCTGAAGGCGCTCGGGCAGCAGGCAGCCCTGGTGGAGCGGGGGCGGCGGGCCACGGCCGACCTGTTCGCCGGGGTCATCAAGCGGTACTCGTTCGCGGGCCGGGACGTCGATCCGGCGGTCGAGCGGTTCGCCGAACGGATGATCGAGGGAACGCCGATCGACGTGGTCGCCGAGTTCTACCCGGCGTTCACCGAGCACGACAAGGCCGCCGCGCTGGCCCGTTTCGCCGAGATGCCCGTCCTCGTCCTCGCCGGGGTCAAGGACCTGGTGACACCGAGCGAGCACAGCGAGGCGATCGCCGACCTGCTGCCGGACGCCGAGCTGGTGCTCGTCCCCGACGCCGGACACCTCGTCATGCTGGAGCACCCCGAGGTCGTCATAGACCGCCTCGCGGACCTCCTCGTGCGCGCCGGAGCCGTCCCGGCAGGGGCTACCGTGGGCGGTTATGGAAGCACCAGCAGCAGCGCACAACCCGGCTGAGCCCGCCCAGGACGGCGTCGGCGTGCAGATCACCGTCAACTCTCCCGAGCAGATGAAGGAGTTGGGCCGCAGGCTGGCCAAACTCCTGCGCGCGGGCGACCTCGTGATGCTGAACGGCGAACTCGGCGCGGGCAAGACCACGCTGACCCGCGGACTCGGCGAGGGGCTCGGCGTCCGCGGCGCGGTCACCTCACCGACCTTCGTCATCGCCCGTGTGCACCCTTCCCTCGGCGACGGGCCGCCGCTCGTGCACGTGGACGCGTACCGCCTCGGCGGCGGGCTCGACGAGATGGAGGACCTCGACCTCGACGTCTCGCTCTCGGACTCCGTGATCGTCGTGGAGTGGGGCGAGGGCAAGGTCGAGGAACTGACCGACGACCGGCTGCACGTCGTCATCCACCGGGCCGTCGGGGACACCACCGACGAGGTCCGGCATGTGACGGTCACGGGACTGGGGCGGCGCTGGGCCGCCGCCGACCTGACGGTCCTCGCCGCCTGACCCGCCTCCGCCCGCAGCCTGCCCGCCTTCGCTCGGGGCCCTGCCCTGCCCTGCCTCCGCCCCGGCGCCTGAGCCGCCTCCGCCCCGAGGCTTGACTCACCTTCGCCCGACGCCTGATCTGCCTCCGCTCGCCGCCCGACCCGCCCCCGGCCGCCGCCCGGCCCGCCTCCGCGCGCGGCCCGGCGGCTCTCGCTCGTACATTCGGCCAACGATTCCGACAGGACGTCGGCAAAATATTGCGTTCGGCGTCCCGGCCGTGTTCACATGGACATCAGCACGTAGTTAGGTCTACCTAACCACGCTTGCCCCCGGAGCCCGAGGAGGCGTCCATGTCGGCATCAGAGTCGGCCGCAGTGCCGGCTTCAGAACGTGACGTGCCGGCCGCGCCGCGCGCGGTGGCCGGGGTGTCGATGCGAGAGCTGCTGGCGGCGTGCGCCGCGGCGGAGGCGGTCTCCCGGCCGCCCCGTGCCCCGCTGGCGCTGGGCGACCCTGACACGCAGAGCCCGTTCAGGGCGGCCTGACGCGCACCCGGGGCGTCCGACGCCGACGTGCGGCCGCCTGACCCGACGTTCGCGCGGGATGTACGAGCCGGACATGGCGCTCCGGACGCCGGCGCCGGACGTACGTGCCGGACACGGCGGCCCGGAAACCCGCGCGGGACCGGGCGCCGTCGCCGCTCGTTACTTGATGACGACGACCTTCGCGCCGACCGTCGCGAACGCCCACATCGCGTCGCCGTCGGCGCGCGAGGCGCGGATGCCGCCGACCTTCTTCTCGGGGTCCGGGGCATCCGTGGAGCCGCTCACCGCGGCGCTGAAGCCGATGGCGACGGCGTCGACCTGCGTGAACCGTACGACGTGCTCGATCTGTGTGCCGTCGGACCCGGGGGTCGCTCCCGTCCGCGAGGTGACGGCGTACGTGCCCGCGGCCGGGTCGACCGTGCCCGGGGTGACCTCGAAGGTGCGCTTCACCTTGTTGCCCGCGCCGACGAGCCAGACGCGGTCGGTGCCGGTGGAGTAGACGACCCGCACACCGGTGCCGGACGGAGCCGGCAGCGCGGCCGGGTCCTTCTTGGCCGCCTTGGGCGTCTTGGGGGCGGAGGCCTTGGGAGAAACGCTTCCGCTCGGCGCGCCCAGGGTGTCCGGAACGTTCGCCTGTGCCTGGAAGGCGAGGAAGCCGACTGCCGCGAGCGCCGCCACGGTGAGCCCGGCCACGATTCCCGAGCTGCTCCTAGCCACCTTGTGTGCCCACCTCTCGACCTTCGTACGTCCTTGCGCTGACGGTAGCAGCCGAGGGACGGGAGTCCCGGGCGGCCTTGCGCCGGGCTCCGGCGCCGTAGGCTGTTTGCGTGCTCTTGCTCGCTCTGGATACCGCCACTCCCGCCGTGACCGTCGCTCTGCACGACGGCACGTCCGTCATCGCCTCGTCGAGCCAGGTGGACGCGCGCCGGCACGGAGAGCTGCTGCTGCCGGCCGTCGACCGGGTGCTCGCCGAGGCAGGCCTCAGGCTGGACGCCGTCACCGGCATCGTCGTGGGCGTAGGCCCCGGCCCGTACACGGGGCTGCGCGTCGGCCTCATGACCGCCGACACCTTCGGCGTCGCGCTCGGCGTGCCCGTGCACGGTGTGTGCACCCTCGACGGGCTCGCCTACGCCGCCGACGTGGAGGGGCCGTTCGTCGTCGCCACGGACGCCCGGCGCAAGGAGGTCTACTGGGCGCGGTACGCCGACCGCCGTACGCGGCTGTCGGAGCCCGCCGTGGACCGTCCCGCCGAGATCGACGAGGCGGTCACCGCGCTGCCCGCCGTCGGCGCGGGTGCCCTCCTGTACCCCGACACCTTCCCGGACGCCCGCGCTCCCGAGAACGTCTCGGCCGCGGCCCTCGCCTCCCTGGCCGCCGAGAAGCTGGCCGCCGGCGAGGAGCTGGAGCCGCCCAGGCCGCTGTACCTGCGCCGCCCGGACGCCCAGGTGCCCAAGAACTACAAGGTGGTCACCCCCAAGTGACCGTCGTGCTGAGCGAGATGCGCTGGTGGGACATCGATCCCGTACTGGAGCTGGAGAAGGAACTCTTCCCCGTCGACGCCTGGTCGCGGGGCATGTTCTGGTCCGAGCTGGCCCACGCCCGCGGAGCGGAGGCGACCCGGCGCTACCTGATCGCCTCCGACGGCGACGCGATCGTCGGCTACGCCGGGCTCGCCGCCTCGGGAGACCTGGGCGACGTGCAGACGATCGCGGTGCGGCAGGACCAGTGGGGCACGGGCCTCGGCGGCCGGCTGCTCACCGAACTGCTGCGGGCCGCGAGCGACTTCGACTGCGCCGAGGTGATGCTCGAGTGCCGCGTGGACAACGTCCGCGCGCAGAAGCTGTACGAGCGCTTCGGCTTCGAGCCCATCGGCTTCCGGCGCGGCTACTACCAGCCGGGGAACATCGACGCCCTGGTGATGCGGCTGCACGACCCATCGACGTCCGTACAAGGAACAGAGACCCATGGCTGACGAACCGCTCGTCCTCGGCATCGAGACCTCCTGCGACGAGACCGGCGTCGGCATCGTCCGCGGGCACACCCTGCTCGCGGACGCCATCGCGTCGAGTGTCGACGAGCACGCGCGCTTCGGCGGGGTCGTTCCCGAGGTCGCGTCCCGGGCGCACCTGGAGGCGATGGTCCCGACCATCGAGCGGGCGCTGAAGGAGGCGGGGGTGTCGGCCAGGGACCTGGACGGCATCGCGGTCACCGCCGGACCCGGGCTCGCCGGGGCCCTGCTCGTCGGGGTCTCGGCCGCGAAGGCGTACGCGTACGCGCTCGGCAAGCCGCTGTACGGGGTCAACCACCTCGCCTCCCACATCTGTGTGGACCAGTTGGAGCACGGCGCGCTGCCGGAGCCGACGATGGCCCTGCTGGTGTCCGGCGGCCACTCGTCGCTGCTGCTGTCCACCGACATCACCTCCGACGTACGGCCGATGGGCGCGACCATCGACGACGCGGCGGGCGAGGCCTTCGACAAGATCGCGCGCGTGCTGAACCTCGGCTTCCCGGGCGGCCCGGTCATCGACCGGTACGCCAAGGAGGGCGACCCGAACGCCATCACGTTCCCGCGCGGTCTCACCGGGCCGCGCGATCCGGCCTACGACTTCTCCTTCTCCGGTCTGAAGACCTCCGTGGCCCGCTGGATCGAGGCCAAGAGGGCGGCGGGGGAGGAGGTGCCGGTGCGCGACGTGGCCGCGTCCTTCCAGGAGGCCGTGGTGGACGTGCTCACCCGCAAGGCCGTCCGCGCGTGCAAGGACGAGGGCGTCGACCACCTCATGATCGGCGGTGGCGTGGCCGCGAACTCGCGGCTGCGGGTGCTCGCCCAGGAGCGCTGCGAGGCCGCCGGGATCCGGCTGCGGGTGCCGCGCCCCAAGCTGTGCACGGACAACGGCGCGATGGTCGCCGCGCTGGGCGCCGAGATGGTCGCCCGGAACCGGGCCGCCTCCGACTGGGACCTGTCGGCGGACTCCTCGCTGCCGGTGACGGATCCGCACGTGCCGGGGCGCGGGCATGCGCACACGCACGATCACGTGCACGAGGTCGCGAAGGAGAACCTCTACCCGTGACCGTCGCGCTGATGTGGGAGGCACGGGCCGTCACCGGCCGGGGCGAGGACCTGCTCGCCTGGGTGCGCGGGCAGGAGATCCCCGGGGACCCGGTGCGCCGGGAGATCCTCCGGGCCCCTCAGGACCGGGTTCTCGTCATCACCTGGTGGGACGCGCCGTACGACGCGGAGCTGCCCGAACTGCCCGAACCCGGCGAGGAGTTGGTGTCCCGGGCGGTGCACAGGTGGCGTTTCGAATCGGTGGGCTGACGGCCGGCCGGTGAGTCCCGTGCCGGAACGGGTCCCACCGGCCGGCCGCCGGGTCAGGACACCTGAGCGACCTCGGTCTCGCAGCGCAGGCGCCGGTCCGTGCCCGGATGCCGCACCGGACCCGTCAGGTTCAGCCGGGCCGTGTGGCGCACGTCCGCGCTGGAGGCCGCGAGCCGCAGCTCCAGGACGCCCGGTTCGACGATCCGGGTGCCGGTGCGGTCGGTGAACGCCGAGAGGTCCGCGTGGAAGCGGAAGGTCACCCGGCGGGCCTCGCCCGGTGCCAGTTCCAGGCGCTGATAGCCGATCAGCCGCACGTCCGGGCGCGTCACCGAGGCCACCGGGTCGTGCAGGTAGAGCTGGACGACCTCGGCGCCCGCGCGCTCACCGGTGTTGCGGACGGTCACCGCCACGTCGTACGAGCCGTCGGTGCCGATCTCGGCCTCGGGCACCTCGGCCGCCTCCCAGGCGAACGACGTGTACGAGCGGCCGTGGCCGAACGGGTACAGCGGCGTCGGGTCCAGGTTGCTCACCTCGCCCTTCAGGCCCAGCGGCGGCTGGAGATACGTCCACGGCTGGCCGCCCGGGTCACGCGGCACGCTCACCGGCAGCCTGCCCGACGGGCCGACCCGGCCGGACAGCACGCCCGCCAGCGCGGGGCCGCCCTCCTCGCCGGGGAAGAACGCCTGGACGACGCCGCCGAGTCGGTCCTGCCAGCGGCCCAGCGCGTAGGGGCGGCCGGTGAGCAGCACCAGGACCACCGGGACCCCCGTGGCGACCAGGGCGTCGAGCAGTTCGCCCTGTACACCCGGCAGGCCGAGGTCGGCCACGTCGCAGCCCTCGCCCGAGGTGCCCCGGCCGAACAGCCCGGCACGGTCGCCGAGCACCGCCACGCACACGTCGGCCTCGGTGGCCCGTGCCACGGCCTCCTCGAAAGCGGACCGGTCCGGCTCCGTGACCCCGCAGCCCTGCGCGAACGTCACCTTGGCGTCCGGCAGTTCGGCGCGCAGCGCGTCGAGCACGGTCGGGATGTCCACACCGGTGGGCACCTCGGGGTGGTGCGTGAGCACGTGCGAGGGGAACGAGTAGCAGCCGAGCATCGCCAGGGCGTCGTCCGCGCGCGGGCCGACCACCGCGATCCGGGTGTCCGGGGCCAGCGGCAGCACGCCGTCCGCGTTGTCCAGCAGGACCACCGACTCCTCGGCGAGCCTGCGGGCGAGCGCCCGGTTGCCCACGGAGTCCAGGTCGACCCGGCGGCCGGTCTCCGGCTGCCAGTCCTCGTCCAGCAGGCCGAGTTCGCACTTCTGGAGCAGCACCCGGCGGGCCGCCCGGTCGATCAGCGACTCGGGGACGGTGCCCGCGCGGACGGCGGTCACCAGCGGCTCGCCGTAGCACTTCAGCGTGGGCAGCTCGACATCGATGCCGGCCTCCAGCGCCTTGTGCGCCGCCTCGGCCTCGCTGCCGGCCACCCGGTGCAGCGACTGGAGGAAGCCGACACCGAAGTAGTCCGAGACGACCGTGCCGGTGAAGCCCCACTCTTCGCGCAGCAGCTCGGTCAGCAGGTACGGGTCGGCCGAGGCCGGGACGCCGTCCGTGTCGTTGTAGGCGGCCATCACCGAACGGGCGCCGCCCTCGCGCAGCGCCATCTCGAACGGAGGCAGCGTGATGTCGGAGAGCTCGCGCACCCCCGCGCGCACCGGCGCCAGGTTCCGGGCGCCGGCCGAGGCCGCGTATCCGGCGAAGTGCTTGAGCGTGGCCACGATCCCGGCCGACTCCAGGCCCCGCACATAGGCGGTGGCGACGGTGCCGACCAGATACGGGTCCTCGCCGATGGTCTCCTCCACCCGTCCCCAGCGCAGGTCGCGGACCACGTCCAGGACCGGGGCGAGGCCCTGGTGGACGCCGACCGAGCGCAGGTCGTCGCCGATGCGCCGGCCCAGCTCCTCCACCAGGGCCGGGTCGAAGGTGGCGCCCCAGGACAGCGGGACCGGGTACGCCGTCGCCTGCCAGGCCGTGAATCCCGCCAGGCATTCCTCGTGGGCGACCGCGGGGATGCCGAAGCGGCCCGCCTCGGCGATCCGGCGCTGGGCGCGGGCCAGCGCCTGCGCGCCCAGCGCCGGGTCCACGGGGGCGGTGCCGAAGGAGCGGGTGAGCTGGCCGAGCCCGCGGGTGATCAGCTCGTCCCAGTCGTACGAGGAGGCCATCTCGCTCTGCAGCGGGGCGACTCCGCCGCCGTCCGTGGCGGCGCCCACCCACACGCCGTAGAGCTGGGCGGTCTTCTCCTCCAGGGTCATCCTGGAGAGCAGGTCGTCGACGCGGGTCGCGGCGGGCAGGGCGGGGTCGCGCCAGGGAGCGGTGGTCATGGAACTCCTGTCGGGGAAAGGGGGGTTCGGGCGACAGGCCCTGGGCCGCCCCTGGTCGTACACGTTCACTTGCCGCCCACACCCATGAGGCCGCCGACCAGCGCGCGGCGGGCCACCAGGTACACGATGAAGATCGGGACACCGGAGAGGACGACGGAGGCGAGGATCGCGGGAATGTTCACCCCGAACTCGCTCACGTAGTCGAACAGGCCGAGGGTCAGCACCCGTGGCCCGTCGGACTGGGTGAAGATCAGCGGGAAGAGGAAGCCGTTCCAAGCCTGGAGCGCCGAGAAGATGACGACGGTGCTGATGCCGCCCTTGGCCATCGGGATGACGAGCTGGAACAGCATCCGGGTGGTGGACGCGCCGTCCAGCGCCATCGCCTCGTACATCTCCTCCGAGATGTCCCGCAGCGTGCCGGTGAGGATCAGCACCGACACCGGCATGGCGAACGCGGCGGTCGGCAGGACGATCGCGAGCAGGCTGTCGTAGAGGTTCAGCTTGGCGATCATCAGGTAGAGCGGCACCACGACGGCCTGCGCGGGGATCGCCACGCCCAGCAGGAACAGCCGGAACGCGGCCCCCGACCAGACGCTGCGGGTCCGTACGGCCACGTAGGACAGCGGGACGCACAGCACCAGGACGATCAGGATGACCCCGGCCGCCGCCAGCACCGTGTTCCACAGCAGGTGGCCGAAGCCGTTGTGCAGGACGGTGTCGTAGTTGTCCAGGGTCGGATGGGACGGCGGCTTCAGGGCGTTGTGGCCCAGCGCCTCGTCCTGGTGGGTGAGCGAGGCCGAGATCATCGCGTAGATCGGGATGATCACGACGGCCAGCCAGATCAGCGTCCCGGCGCCGGCGAGCGGGTTGGCCCGCCGGGACCAGTGCCTGCGGCGGCGCGCGGGCCGCTCGGCGGCCGGGGTGGAGTCCGTCCTCACGGGACGGGGCAGTGTGTCGTGTGACATGCCGTCACATCCCTTCCCGGGTGCTGCGCATCGCGCCGAAGCCGGACAGCTTCACCAACAGCAGGGACAACGCGGTCGCGGCGAGCACCAGGAAGGAGGCGACGGCGCTCGCGTAGCCGAAGTCGTAGCTCTTGAAGCCCGCCTCGTACATCAGGTACGGCAGGATCGCCGTGTCGGTGCCCGGACCGCCCTGGGTGAGGATCAGGACCGTCTCGAAGTACGTCAGCGAACCGACGACCATCAGCACACCGGACGTCGTCGCCGTGTTGCGGAGCTGCGGCAGCGTGATCGAGAAGAACTGCCGCAGACGTCCGGCCCCGTCGATCGCCGCGGCCTGGTAGAGCACCTCGGGGATCTGCCGTGCCCCGCCCTGGTAGATCAGGGTGTGGAAGGGGATGAACTGCCAGCCGCCGACGAACACGATCGCGAGGAACGCGCCGCTGGTCGTGCCGAGGGTGTCCTGGTGGATGATGCCGAAGTTCGGGTCGAGGAGTGCGTAGAACAGCAGGGCGATCGCCGTCGACGACAGCAGGAACGGCACGAAGAAGATCGCCGAGAGCACAGCGCGGTTGCGCTGCCGGCCCGCCGCCCACACGCCCAGCAGGAGCGAGATCACCGTCTGGAACGCCCAGCTCACCACGGTCAGTGAGACCGTGACCGTCAGCGACTGGGTCAGCCGGTCGTCGCTCAGCAGCTTGCGCCAGTTGGCCAGACCGGCGGGCTTCGGGGCGCCCAGGCCGTTCCACCGGGTGAACGACAGGTAGAAGGCCAGGAGCATCGGGGCGATGGCGAAGAACGCGAAGAACAGGACGCCGGGAACGGCCAGGGCCGCGCTCGGGCGGCCGGCCCTGTTGCGTCGGTTGGAGCGGGGGCGGCCCGCGTCGTTCCGCGGGCCGCCCTTGACCTGCGGCACGCTCACTTGAGCTCCTTGAGCGCCGACACGAACTGCGTCGGCGAGGACTTGCCCACGAACAGCTTGTTGACCTCGGTGAGCATCGGCGTCGCCACGTCGGGGTCGACCGCCTGGTCCCAGCTCAGCGTGAACGCCGGGGCCTGCTGCACCATCTGGTACTGGAACTTGGCGAACTCCGGGTTCGGCGAGGCGTCCAGGAGGGTCGCCGCGTTCGAGGTGGCCGGGACGTCACCGTTGGCGATGAGTTCCTTCGTGTACGCCAGGGAGGCGGAGTCGCGCAGGAAGGCGATCGCCGCGTCCTTGTTGGAGGTGCGGGCGTTCACCGACCAGTAGTTGGTCGGGTTGCCGACCACGTTGCGGATGTCGCCGGCGCCGCCCTCGATCTCCGGGAAGGCGAACCAGCCCAGGTTCTTCTTGGCGAAGTCGGGGAACTTGCCGAGCTGCGTGGAGTACTCCCACGAGCCCATCAGGTGCATCGCCGCCTTGCCCTTGGCGAAGACCGCGGGAGCACCGCCGTTGCCGTAGCCCACCGAGCTGTAGCCCTTGCCGAAGGCGCCGTCGTCGATCAGTTCCTTGACCGTCTGCGCGGCCTTGAGGACGGCCGGGTCGCCCCAGCCGGAGGCGTCACCGTTCTTGATCTTGTCGAAGACCTGGGGGCCGCCGATCCGGTCGACGAGGTACTCCAGCCACATCAGCTCGGGCCAGATGTCCGCCCCGCCCAGCGCGAACGGGGTGATGTTCGCCTTCTTCAGCTTGGCGTTGATGTCCAGCAACTGGTCCCAGGTGGTGGGCGGCTGGAGCTTGTGCTCCTCGAAGACCGTCTTGTTGTAGAAGAGGATCACGGGCTGCATGCCGCGCATCGGCACGCCGTAGTTCTTGCCGTCCAGCCCGCCCGACGCCAGCACCGACGGCAGGAAGCCGCTCTTGAGCACCGCGTCGGAAGCGATGACGTCGGTCAGGTCGACCAGTTGGCCGGCCTCGCGGTAGGCCTTGATCGAGCCGCCGCCCCAGTTGAAGAACACGTCGGGAGCGTTGGGCGAGCCCATCGCCGTGCGCAGCTTGGCCGGGTAGTCGGTCGCGGGCACCTTCTGCAGCTTGATGCTGCCCTTGGCCTTCTTCGCCGCGGCCGACGCGTTGAACCGGTTGACGGATTTGACCTGGATCTTCGCCGCGTCGTCACCGTAGACGAACGCGGTGAGCGTCCCGTCGGCGCCCGAGCCGCCGTCGGAGCCGCAGGCGGTGAGCCCGCCGACGGAGGCCAGGGCAGCCGTGCCCGCGCCGAGGAACCAACGTCTGCTGTAGGACTCCATAGGACGGCACCTCTCGGTAAGCGCGAGGGATCGCCGATGATCCGTCGCGAATGTTTCGAGTTATTTTTCGAATGTTCCGGGAAGGTAAGGCGATCCGGTGGGCCCGTCAAGGGGTCGCGCAGAGATACGATCGCCGCCATGAAGCCTGGGAAGTCCGCAGAAGCACAGACGGCGACGCTGGCCGAGATCGCCCGGGAGGCCGGGGTGTCGGCTCCGACTGTTTCGAAAGTCCTCAACGGTCGCGCCGACGTCGCCCCCGCGACCCGCTCCCGCGTCGAGGAGCTGCTGCACGCCTACGGCTACCGGCGCCGCCGGGCCGAAGCCTCCCGCTCACCGCTGATCGACCTGGTCTTCCACGAACTGGAGAGCGCCTGGGCGATGGAGGTCATCCGGGGCGTGGAGAACGTCGCCCGGGATGCCGGTCTCAGCGTGGTGCTCTCCGAGTCCGCCGGGCGGCTCACCCCCGGCCGGACCTGGGCCGACCAGGTCGCCGCCCGCCGTCCGCACGGCGTGGTGCTCGTCCTCTCGGGCCTCGACGACTCCCAGCGCGCCCTGCTGAACAGCAGGTCCATCCCGTTCGTGGTGATGGACCCGGCGGGCGACCCCGGCGTCGACGTGCCCTCCATCGGCGCCACCAACTGGCAGGGCGGCCTCGCCGCCACCCGCCACCTCGTCGAACTCGGCCACACCCGGATCGGCGCCATCAGCGGGCCGTCCCGGATGATGTGCAGCCGGGCGCGGGTCGACGGCTACCGTGCGGCGCTGGAGACGGCCGGGCTGCCCGTCGACCCCTCGCTGATCGTCGCCGGGGACTTCCACCACGAGGCCGGCCACCGGATCGGCCTCGAACTGCTGCGCCGCCCCGACCGGCCCACGGCGATCTTCGCCGGCAACGACCTCCAGGCGCTCGGCCTCTACGAGGCGGCCCGGGAACTGGGGCTGCGCATCCCCGAGGACCTGAGCGTCGTCGGCTTCGACGATCTGCCGGTGGCGCGCTGGGTGGGGCCGCCGCTGACGACCGTACGGCAGCCGCTGACGGAGATGGCCGAGGCGGCGGCGAAGCTGGTGCTCGACCTGAGCCGCCAGGAGAGGCCCTCGGCCGGGACGCGGATGGAGCTGGCGACGAGCCTGGTGGTCCGCAGCAGCACGGGGGCGCCTCCGGCGTGAGGGTGGGGCCCGGGTGGCGCCTTGGGCTCAAAGTCGGCCGGGGGACCGTATTGACGGGTGGGGCGTCGCCCTCCACACTCCTGCGAAGTCAATCGGTTGTACGACCGAAACTTTCGGAGGCACCCGCCATGAGAACCTCCCGAACCCGCTCCTCAAGGGCCCGCTCCTTACGCCGCGGCGTCGCCGCCCTGCTCACCGGGGCCCTGACGGTGGCCGCCCTGCTCGCGGCCGGCACGACGGCGCACGCCGCCGGCACCCCACTGCGCGACCTCGCCGCCGCCAAGGGCAAGGTCATCGGCACCGCCGTCACCGGCTCCAGGCTGACCGGGACGTACGGCGACATCGCCGGGGGCCAGTTCAACTCGCTGACCCCGGGCAACGCGATGAAGTGGGGCACCGTCGAGCCCACCCGGGGCAGCTTCGACTGGGCCGAGGCCGACCAGATCGTCGCGTTCGCGCAGGCCCACAACCAGCAAGTGCGCGGTCACACCCTGGTCTGGCACAGCCAGAACCCGAGCTGGCTGACGAACGGCACCTGGACGACCGCCGAGCTGAGCGGTCTGCTCCAGGACCACATCACCACCGAAGTCACCCGCTACAAGGGCAAGCTGGCCGCCTGGGACGTGGTCAACGAGCCCTTCAACGAGGACGGCACCTACCGCTCGACCCTCTGGTACAACGGCCTCGGCGCCGACTACATCGCCCAGGCGCTGACCTGGGCGCACGCCGCCGACCCGAGCGCCAAGCTCTACATCAACGACTACAACGTCGAGGGTGTCAACGCCAAGAGCACCGCCCTGTACAACCTGGTCAAGTCCCTGAAGGCGCACGGCGTCCCGATCGACGGCGTCGGCCTCCAGGCCCATCTCATCCTCGGCCAGGTCCCCGGCACCCTCCAGCAGAACATCCAGCGCTTCGCCGACCTCGGTGTCGATGTCGCGGTCACGGAGCTGGACGTCCGCATGCAGCTCCCCGCCGACAGCGCCAAGCTGGCCCAGCAGGCCGCCGACTACAAGGCGGTGTTCGACGCCTGCGTCGCCGTGACCCGCTGCTACGGCGTGACCGTCTGGGGCTTCACCGACTCCGACTCCTGGATCCCGGACGTGTTCTCGGGCTACGGCGCGGCGACGCCGTACGACGAGAACTACACGCCCAAACCGGCGTACGACGCCATCGCGGCCTCGCTCGGCGGAGGGACCACCACACCGCCGACGGGCGCGTGCACGGCGACGTACAGCGTCCAGACCCAGTGGAACACCGGGTTCACCGGGCAGGTGCGCATCGCGTGCTCCGGGGCCGCGCTCTCCTCGTGGAAGGTGAACTGGACGTACGGCGCGGGCCAGCGGATCACCCAGGCCTGGAACGCCACCTGCACCCAGAGCGGCGGGGCCGTGAGCTGCGCCAACGCCTCCTACAACGGGACCGTCCCGGAAGGCGGTTCGGTGACCTTCGGGTTCAACGCGTCCTGGAGCGGCAGCAACCCCGTGCCCACCGTGACACTGGGCTGAGCCGGGGCCGGGGCCGGGGCCGGGGCCGGGGCCGGGGCCGGGGCCGGGGCCGGGGCCGGGGCCGGAGTCCGCGCCGGGTCCGCACTGAGCCCGGGCTGAGAACGATGAGATTCTCCGAAGAAAAACGTTCCGCGCCTCTTTCCCTAACAGTCTCCTAATAAAGCGCACTTACGTTCCTGTCCGTGACCGGACATGACGAGAACGGCGACGAGATCAGACGGCGGGGCCGGCGGTCGCGGGTGTTGAAGGCCGCCGGCCTCACCCTGGCCGGACTGCTGGTGGTGGGCGCAGGCACCGCGGGCTGGGCGTACTGGCATCTGAACCGGAACATCACCAGCGTCGACATCAACAGCGCGCTCGGTGACGACCGCCCGGCCAAGGCGGTGGTGACACCCTCGGCCACGGCGTCCGCCGCCGCGTCGGCGTCCCCGTCGCCGCTGCCGACCGAGGCCCTCAACATCCTGGTCCTCGGCTCGGACTCGCGCAGCGGCAAGGCGAACGCGAAGCTCGGCGGGGGGAACAGCTCCGGCGCCCGCTCCGACACGGCGATGGTCGTGCACATCGACGCGGGGCGCACCCGGGCCACGGTCGTCAGCATCCCCCGGGACACGCTGGTCACCCGTCCGTCCTGCCCGCTGCCGTCCGGGGGCTCGACGGCGGTGGCGTACGGAGCGATGTTCAACAGCGCCTACTCGGTGGGCGGTCCGGTGTGCGCCGTGAAGACGGTCGAGTCGATCACGAACGTCCGGATGGACCACTACATCGAGATCGACTTCGCGGGCTTCGCGAAACTGGTGAACGCCCTCGGCGGGGTCACCGTCACCACCGAGCAGGACATCGACGACGACAAGAGCCATCTGCACCTCGACGCCGGCACCCACCATCTGAGCGGCAAGCAGGCCCTCGCCCTGGCCCGCACCCGGCACGGCATAGGCGACGGCAGCGACCTGGGCCGGATAGGCCTCCAGCAGAAGCTGGTGAAGGCCCTGTTGAAGCAGATCTCCTCGGCCGACCTGCTCTCGGACCCGGCCAAGCTCTACGACGTCGCGAACGCGGTGACGGGCAGCCTGACGACGGACACGGGGCTGGACTCGCTCGGCGAGCTGGCGAAGCTCGGCCAGAGCCTGAAGTCCCTCTCCTCCGACGAGGTCAGGACGGTGATGATGCCGGTGGTGGCGGCACCCTCGGACCCCAACAGGGTGATCGCGAACGAGCCTGAGGCGAGCGATCTTTGGGATTCGCTCAAATGAACGAGACTGTGATCCGCGGGACTTGAGCTTCGGGGCTCGGGATTCGAGCCTCTTCTGTATGGATTGGGCGGGAGGTCCAACCCGCCCACCCTCCCTTGCCGACGGCCGAAGTGCCGTCCGGGCCAGGGGATATGGGAGCTGTCCCGCAAACAGAAAGGAAGCAAGAACCGGACCAAGGCCCGCCTCAAGGTCGCCCGCGTGCATGCGCAGGTGGCCGACGCCCGCCGCGAGTTCCATCACCAGCTCTCCACCCAGCTGATCCGCGAGAACCAAGCGATCGGCGTGGAGGACCTGGCGGTCAAAGGACTAGCGCGCACCAGGCTGGCCAAAAGCGTCCACGACGCGGGCTGGGCCCAGTTCGTGGCCATGCTGGAGTACAAGGCCACCCGGTACGGGCGCACCCTGGTCAAGATCGACAGGTTCGAGCCGACCTCCCAGACCTGCTCCACCTGTGGTGTCAAGGACGGCCCCAAACCCCTGCACATCCGGGAATGGACCTGCACCGCCTGCAACACCCTCCACGACCGCGACCACAACGCCGCGATCAACATCAAAACGGCCGCCGGACTGGCGGCGACAGCCTGCCGAGCGCCGGTAAGACCAGAGTCCCTTCTGGCGCAGCGCGAAGAAACAGGAAGCCATGGATTCCCGCCCGAACCCCGTGCCGCGTAGCGGCACAGCAACGGACGAGAAGGCCAGAATCCTCGGGCTTCAGCCCGAGGAGCAAGTCAAGGAAAAAGGTCGGCGCCCGGCCAAACCCCTCGTACGGGTCGGGACTTCGATCACCTGCCCCTGCGCGAGGCATCGATCGCGACGTACATCGACCGGCTCGCCGACGAGTCGGACCTCTCCATCAAGACCCTGGCCAAGCACCTCCCGTACGGCCAGTGCGCCCTGTCCACCGCACTGAACCACCTTTCCGCGGCGGGCCATCTGCGCCGGGTGCGCCGCCCCGTCACCGTCGACGGCTGCCCCCGCTGGGTCTGGCACACCTTCTTCTCACGCACCGCCCGCGACGACGCCTGGTGGAACGCCCTGCTCGCCGGGGAGGCACCGGTGACCGAGCCGCCTGTCGCGGCGGCGGCCCGCTCGACGGCCTACGGCGTGCTGGCCCGGCTCGGCCGGATCGACGCCCGGCTGACGCTGTCGGCGGGGGAGTGCGCGGCCCTGGAGGGGGAGGCCGCCGAGTGGTTCGCGCGAGGCGCCGGTGAGCCGCAACTCGTCCAGGCGCTGACGGCGGGGCTCCCGGAGCGGGTGGCACACCCGTACGCCTTCGTCCGCACCCGGCTCCTTGCCAAGCTGCCGCCGGAGCCCGAGCCGCAGCCACCGGCGCTTTGCTACGAGGTGGTGTGCACGGCGTGCGGGGAGCCGGGCGGGGGCGGTCAGGCACTGCGGGGTGGGCTGTGCGAAGGGTGCCGGGGCGGGCGTCCCGCCCTCGCGGCCGACGAGGTACGCGCCCACGTCGGACGGCTGCGCCCCGCCCTGCGGACCGGAAACGGCGGGTTCACGCCGGAGACGCGGAAGCCCACGGACTGCGCGGACTGACCCGTCCGGGGCAGTCCGGCCCCGTCCGGAAAAAGTTCCCGAAGAAATCCGGGGAGGGTGTCGAAACCGGTGTCCGTCGTTCGACGCACAGGTGAGAGGCGGGGAGAAACCCGCCTCCGAGGCACCGAAACACGAGGAGTCACCATGCCCCGCTACCTTTCCCTGGTCCAGATCGACGAGCGCACCGCGCCCGCCGAAGGCCCCAGCCCCGAACTGATGCAGCGGATGGGTGAGCTCATCGAGGAGATCACCAAGGCCGGCGTCATGCTCCAGACCGAGGGCCTGACGCCCAGCGCGCAGGGCAAGCGCGTCCACTACGCGGGCGGGGAACTGTCCGTGACCGACGGGCCCTTCACCGAGTCCAAGGAGGTCGTCGGCGGCTACGCGATCATGCAGTGCAAGGACATGGCCGAGGCCGTGGAGTGGACCAAGCGCTTCCTGAAGGTGCACGAGGAGCACTGGACGGTCACCTGCGAGGTGCGGGAGATCGCCGAGGGCTGAGCGCTCCTTGGCCCGGCGCCGCCGTGGGTGTCTCATGGGGAGTTGTGGAACAGCAGCCCACCCGAGCACCCGACGGCGGTGTCGACACCGCCGTCGAGACCATCTACCGCATCGAGTCCCCCCGCATCATCGCGGGCGTGGCCCGGATCGTCCGTGACGTCGGCATCGCCGAGGAACTCGCGCAGGACGCCCTGGTCGCCGCGCTGGAGCAGTGGCCGCGCGACGGGGTGCCGGACAACCCGGGCGCCTGGCTGACGGCCACCGCCAAGCACCGGGCGATCGACCTCGTGCGCCGCAGGGAGCGCTACGCGCGCAAGCTGGAGGAGGTCGGGCGGGATCTCTCCCTGTCCGCGCCGCACCACCTCGACGAACCCTCCGACCCGGAGGACATCGACGACGACCTGCTGCGCCTGGTCTTCACCGCCTGCCATCCCGTCCTGTCCGCCGAGGCCCGTATCGCGCTCACCCTGCGGCTCCTCGGCGGCCTGACGACGTCCGAGATCGCCCGCGCCTTCCTCGTCCCGGAGGCGACGGTCGCCCAGCGCATCGTGCGGGCCAAGCGGACGCTGGCGACGAAGGGGGTGGCCTTCGAGGTCCCGTACGGGCCCGAGCGCGAAGCCCGGCTCGGGTCCGTGCTGGAGGTCATCTACCTCGTCTTCAACGAGGGGTACGCGGCCACGGCGGGCGACGACCTGCTCCGCCCCGCGCTGTGCGAGGACGCGCTCCGGCTGGCCCGGGTGCTCGCCGAGCTGATGCCCAAGGAGCCCGAGGTGCATGCCCTCGCCGCACTGCTGGAGCTCCAGGAGTCCCGGGCGGCCGCCCGCACCGGGCCCGGCGGCGAGCCCGTCCTCCTGAAGGACCAGCGGCGCCGCCGCTGGAACCGCATGCTGATCGGCCGCGGCTTCACCGCGCTCGGCCGCGCCAACGCCGTCGCCACCGGCAGCCCGGGACCGTACGCCCTCCAGGCCGCCATCGCCGCCTGCCACGCGCAGGCCTTCACCTACGAGGAGACCGACTGGCGCCGGATCGCCGCCCTGTACGGCCTGCTGGCGGCCCGCTCTCCGTCCCCCGTGATCGAACTGAACCGCGCCGTGGCCGTCTCGATGGCCGAGGGCCCGGAGCCCGCGCTCGTCATCGTCGACGGCCTCGCCGGCGAACCGGCCCTGCGCGACTACCACTTGCTGCCGAGCGTCCGGGGGGACCTGCTCGCCCGGCTCGGACGGACGGGGGAGGCGCGCGCGGAGTTCGAGCGGGCGGCCGCGCTGGCGCGGAACGGGCGGGAACGCGCGCTGCTGGAGGCACGGGCGCGTGAGCTGCGGAGTTCGTGAAGTTCCCGTCCGGTAACTCCGTTCCCAAGGTGATCCGCAAGGGCTTACAGTGGCGCCGCCGCCGTACACGGGAATGACGCTCTGAGTTCATCCCGTAGGCCCCTGCGAGGTGGTCCGGCAGCCCATCGCACCAACCTGGGGGGTACACCCTTGAAAATCTTCGCGCGCCACAGACTCGTGGCGCTGACCGCGGCGACGGCCCTGGCCGCCGGCACGGCGGTCGCCCTGGCACCGGGGGCGTCGGCCGACGTCGCCGGGTGGCCGGCCACCGACGGCAAGATCGCTATGGAGATCGACGGCATCATGTCCGTGGACGCCAGCGGCAACGCCATGAAGCGTGTCTCGAACAGCTCCGACGACACATCGCCCGCGTGGTCGCCCGACGGCAGCCGTGTGGTCATGGAGGACGCCGGCGAGCTGAAGACCGTGGGCCTGACCAGCCTCACCGGGACGTACGTCTACACGGGTGCGAACGGCTCGGCGTCCCACCCCACGTACTGGACCTACGGCCGCCGGATCGTCTTCTCCGCGGCCAAGAAGCTCTACGCCGTGCCGGCCGGCGGCGGCACCGCGGTCCGGCTGCTGGCCACCGGCGGCTGCGACCTCGTGCCGAGCGGCGACGCGACCGGCAAGCTGCTGGCCTTCCAGCGCAACGGCACCGGCTGCACCACGACCACGCCGTCGGTCGTGCTCTACAACGCCGCCACCAAGACGGAGACCAAGCTCGTCGCGGGCGCCTCGCCCGCCATCTCGCCCGATGGCACCAAGGTCGCCTTCATCCGCACCGTCGACGGTCGCGGCCAGGTGTTCTCGATCAACACCGACGGCACCGGCGAGCGCCGCCTCACCGACGACACCAGCGACTACGCGACCCCCTCCTGGGCGCCCGCGAGCGACCGGCTGGTCGTCACCGTCGGCGACCACGTCGCCTATGACGCCATAAAGGTCCTGACGGTCACCGCCGACTCCGTGACCGTGGGCAGCCCGTTCCCGTACGGCGGCCGTTCGCCCGCCTGGCAGCCGATGCGCAAGAACACCGCCGCCCGGGTCTGGGGCGCCGACGTCTACGGCAGCAACATCGCCGCGTCCCGCTGGACCTGGAACACGGTCGGCACGAGCGAGCCGGGACTGATGAACGCCTCGTCCGCCGTGCTGGTCTCCCAGGACAGCCAGTCGTACGCGCTGACCGCCCCCGCCCTCGCGGGCAAGAAGCACGGGCCGGTCCTGCTGACCCCGGGCACCTCGATCTCGACGTCCGTGCAGAAAGAGCTCAAGCGGACCCTCAAGCCGGGCGCGAGCGTCTATCTCGTCGGCGGCACGTCGATCCTGAGCAGCGCCGTCTCGACGAAGGTCACCGCGCTCGGTTTCGTCCCGAAGCGGCTGGCGGGCACCTCCCGCTACTCGACCTCGGTCGCCGTCGCCAAGTCGATCACCAGCGCGCCGACGTACGTCTTCATCGCGACCGGCACCGACTACCACTCGGCCCTCGCCGCCGCGTCGGCCGCGGGCGCGGAGGGGACGAGCGGCAAGGCGGTCGTCGTGCTCAACGACGGCAACACGCTGACCTCGTCCGTGAAGTCGTACCTCAACAGCCTCGACCCGCGCGACACCTCCATGATCACGGTCGGCGCCTCGGCGAAGTACGCGCTCACGCACACGCCGTTCTCGCACTGGCCGTCGACCTTCACGTACTACCCGATCACGGCGAGCACCAACGCCGGCACCGCGGCCGCTCTCGCGCGGTTCTGGTGGAGCGCGCCGGGCAGCGTGTCCCTGGCCTCCACCGACAGCTGGCGCGGGGGCACCTCGGCCGCGGCGGCGATGAACGTCTTCGGCCCGCTGCTGTGGACGGACGCCGCCACCCTCACCGCCGACACCAAGTCCTACCTGCTCAAGGGTGCCGCGAACATCAACGGCATCGGCGCCTTCGGCGGCACCGGCTCGGTGTCGACGGCCGCGCTGACCTCCGCCGGCACGGCGATCAGCGCGAGCAGCAGCCAGTGGACGTACGCGCCCTACTACAACGGCGTTGCGCCGATGGCGAGTTCGTCGGCCGCCGGGCCTGCCGCGGGTGCCTCGGCGGTGCGGACGGGTACGGCGCCGCGGCCCGTCACCGGCCCGGACCTCGGTCCGCTCAGCACCCGCCACCAGCAGTAGGCGGCTTGGCGGGCGCCCCCACCAGCATGGTCGGGGCGCCCGCCACCCGGGTCAGGAACACGGTCGCGGAGGCGCGACCGTGTGCCTTGGGCAGGGCCTTGCGCCGCAGTTCCTCCGGCTCGACGGCCGAACCGCGCTTCTTCACGGTCAGCACACCGACCTCCCGCTCCCGCAGCAGCGCCTTCAACTTCTTGACGTTGAAGGGGAGCCGGTCGGTGATCTCGTACGCGGAGGCGTACGGCGTCGGACGCAGGGTGTCCGCCGTGACGTAGGCGATCGTCCCGTCGATCAGCCCGCCGTCCAGTTCCTCGGCCACCTCGGCGACGAGATGCGCGCGGATGACGGCGCCGTCCGGCTCGTACAGATAGCGCCCGACCGCCCTGACCTCCGGATCCGGCAGGCCGCGGCCGCGCAGTTCGCGTGGGCCCGGCAGCAGGGTGGCCCGCACCAGGCCGGGCTCCGTGCCGAACCAGAGCACCGCTTCCTTCACGTCCCCGCCGTCCGAGATCCACTCGGCCTCCGCCTCGGCGGGGACTGCCTCGTGCGGGATGCCGGGGGCGATCTTCAGCGCGGCGACCCGTGCGCGCAGGGCCGTTCCGACCGCCCAGGACAGCGGCGGCGAGTACGCCTCCGGGTCGAAGATCCGGCCCCGGCCGCCCCGGCGCGCCGGGTCCACGAAGACGGCGTCGTAGGACGCGGTGTCCACCTCGGTGACGTCGCTCTCGCGCACCTCGATCAGGTCCGCGAGCCCCAGCGCGTCGGCGTTCGCGCGGGCGGCGGCGGCCGTCAGGGGATCGCGGTCGACGGCCAGTACGCGGATTCCGGCGCGGGCCAGCGCGATGGCGTCGCCGCCGATGCCGCAGCACAGGTCGGCGACGGAGCGGACCCCCAGCGCGCGCAGCCGCTCGGCGCGGTGCACGGCCACGCTCGTCCGGGTGGACTGCTCGACCCCGTTCGGGGTGAAGAACATCCGTCCGGCGTCCTCGGCCCCGAACTTCGCCACCGCCCGCTGCCGCAGCCGTGCCTGGCCGAGGGCCGCCGAGACCAGTTCGGCGGGGTGCTCGCGGCGCAGCCGGGTGGCGACGGCCAGTTCCTGTGCCGGTTCCGTGGCGCGGACCTCGTCGAGCAGGGCGCGGCCCTCGGCGGTGAGGAGAGGGGCGAAGGAGACGTCGTTCACCCGGCCATTGTGGGCCAGCCGGTGGACGGTGTGCTTCCCGCGGCGGTGTCGGGGCCCTGGTGGGGGTGGTGAGCTGGGAGGATCCGGCTCCATGCGACCCGTACGACAAAATGATAAAACCGGCGCAAACGGGGCTGGTGCGCGCTGGGGAGTCGGCGTGCTCGCCCTCGCCCTCCTCGCCTCCGGCTGCGCCGGGACCGGCGCAGCCTCGGCTTCCGGGGCCGGTGCCGTCTCGGCTTCCCGGGCCGGGGCCGGAGGCGCGGGTGGAGCCGCGGGTGGAGGCGGAGCCGCCGAACCGGCCCACGCGCCACGGGTCGCGCTCCCGGAAGGCCCCGCGGGCGCCCTCGCCGCATACGCCTCCCGGCTTCGGGCGGCACAGACCCGGCGCGCCGCCGTCGCCAGGCGCTGGGGCGTGGCGACGGTGCCCCTGACGCCTCCGGCACCGCCCGCCAGGAAGCCGGTCATCGAGGCCCGCGAGGGGTTCGAGGTGGACGACCAGAAGGAACTCGGGCTGCCGCCGGTCTTCACCACCGTCCCCACCAAGGACAAGGTCGTCTTCCTCACCGTCGACGACGGCGCCGAGAAGGACCCCGCGTTCCTGCGGATGATGAGCGACCTGAAGATCCCGTACACCGCCTTCCTCAGCGACTTCCTCGTCAAGGACGACTACGGCTACTTCCGGAGGATGCGCGACCGCGGCATCACGCTCAACAACCACACGCTGCACCACCCCTACCTGCCCGCACTCTCCTACGCACGGCAGAAGCGCGAGATCTGCGGCATGCAGGACGTGATGGAGAAGCAGTTCGGCAGGCGCCCGACCGTCTTCCGCCCGCCGTACGGCAACTACGACCAGGACACCCTGCGCGCCGCCAGGTCCTGCGGCATCAGGTACGCGCCCATCTGGAACGAGGAGGTCTTCGCCGACCACTGGGAGTACCGCGAGGAGGGCCAGGACCTGCACCCCGGCGACATCGTTCTCACCCACTTCCAGGGCCGCGAGGCATGGAAGGGCACCATGACCGACATGGTCCGCCGCTTCCTGAGGACGGTCACCGCCAAGGGGTACGCGGTCGCACGCCTGGAGGACTACCTGTGAGGCTGCGGGTGCCGGCCGCCGGGCTGCTCGTGGCGGCACTGCTCAGCGGCTGCGCGCAGTCCGTCGACCCCATCGAACGGCTCGGCAAGAAGGCCGCCCAGCGGGTCCACCCGACGGAGTCGGCCTACCGCCGCTGGGGCCTGGCCAGCCCGCTCGCGCCGGCGCCGGACGTGACCGTCAGGACCACGGCGCGCACCGCGGACACGGGGCTGCCGCCCGTCGTGAACCAGGTGCGCACCCGCGACAAGGTGGTCTTCCTGACGTACGACGACGGGGCCGAGCGCGACCCGCGGTTCGCCGACATGGTCCGCGAACTGCGCCTGCCGGTCAGCATGTTCCTCACGGACCGGGTCGCCGGCCCCGGGTACGGACGCCTCGCCCGGCTGCGCTCGGTCGGCGCGAGCCTCCAGAACCACACCGTCGACCACGCCACCCTGCGCGGTCTGCCCTACGCCGGCCAGCGTGCCGAGATCTGCGGGCAACAGGACAAGCTCGCGCGGCGCTTCGGCGTCCGGCCCCGGCTGCTGCGGCCCCCGTACGGCAGGTACGACGACACCACCCTGCGCGCCGCCGCCGACTGCGGGGTCGCCGCGATCGTCCTCGGCAGGGCGGCCGACGCGCACCGGCTCCGGCCGGGCGACATCCTCTCGGGCCCCGGCGAACCCGGTCTCACGGACGCCACGCTCCGGTTGCTCCGGAGGATCCAGCGCGAGGGCTTCACCGTGGCGCGGCTGGAGAACTACCTCTAGGCCGTGTTCGCGACCTGGGGGCGCCGGGCGGGGAACGGCCTTGGGAGCGCCGGTCGGGGAACGGCCTTCGGGAGCGCGGGGTGGCGGACCGGCTTCGAGGGGCTCTCGCCGGAGAGCCCCTTCCGGAGTGCGCCCGTTCGGTGCGTTCCTGCACCTTCCGGCCCACGCCACGCCGGACGCCTTTGGCACTCCGCTTGACCGAGTGCTAATCACAGTCATAGTCTCAGGTCTGGCACTCCCCCCTGGAGAGTGCCAATAGCGACGGGCAGGTCCGGCACCCGCGACGACGGATCCACCTGGTCGCCACCTCAGACAGTTAACCCCGTGAGATCTCCGAAGGGGGAGGTCGGATCGTGACGACCACCAGCTCCAAGGTTGCCATCAAGCCGCTCGAGGACCGCATTGTGGTCCAGCCGCTCGACGCCGAGCAGACCACGGCTTCCGGCCTGGTCATCCCGGACACCGCCAAGGAGAAGCCCCAGGAGGGCGTCGTCCTGGCCGTGGGCCCGGGCCGCATCGAGGACGGCAAGCGTGTCGAGCTCGACGTCGCCGTCGGCGACATCGTTCTCTACAGCAAGTACGGCGGCACCGAGGTGAAGTACAACGGCGAGGAGTACCTCGTCCTCTCGGCTCGCGACGTGCTCGCGATCATCGAGAAGTAATTCACCCGGTAAGGGAGTTCGGGGTTCGTCCCCGGGCAACCCCGCACCAAGCATTGCAGTGAACCACGCCCCTGGCACCCGCGATCATTTCGAGCCGGGCGCCGGGGGCGCGGTTCGTTCTCCACATTTTCCGAGAGGGCTGAACCGCTTCCATGGCGAAGATCCTGAAGTTCGACGAAGACGCCCGTCGCGCCCTTGAGCGCGGCGTCAACAAGCTTGCCGACACGGTGAAGGTGACGATCGGCCCCAAGGGCCGCAACGTCGTCATCGACAAGAAGTTCGGCGCTCCCACCATCACCAACGACGGTGTGACCATCGCGCGCGAGGTCGAGCTCGACGACCCGTTCGAGAACCTCGGTGCCCAGCTGGTGAAGGAGGTGGCGACCAAGACCAACGACATCGCGGGTGACGGTACGACCACCGCCACCGTGCTCGCCCAGGCGCTCGTGCGCGAGGGCCTGCGCAACGTCGCCGCCGGCGCGTCGCCCGCCCTCCTGAAGAAGGGCATCGACGCCGCGGTCAAGGCCGTCTCCGAGGAACTCCTCGCGACGGCCCGCCCGATCGACGACAAGTCCGACATCGCCGCCGTGGCCGGGCTCTCCGCCCAGGACAGCCAGGTCGGCGAGCTCATCGCCGAGGCGATGGACAAGGTCGGCAAGGACGGTGTCATCACCGTCGAGGAGTCCAACACCTTCGGTCTGGAGCTCGACTTCACCGAGGGCATGGCCTTCGACAAGGGCTACCTGTCCCCGTACATGGTGTCCGACCAGGAGCGTATGGAGGCCGTCCTCGACGACCCGTACATCCTCATCCACCAGGGCAAGATCAGCTCCATCCAGGACCTGCTGCCGCTGCTGGAGAAGGTCATCCAGTCGAACGCCTCCAAGCCGCTGCTGATCATCGCCGAGGACGTCGAGGGCGAGGCCCTGTCGACCCTGGTCGTGAACAAGATCCGCGGCACGTTCAACGCCGTCGCCGTGAAGGCCCCCGGCTTCGGTGACCGCCGCAAGGCCATGCTCGGCGACATCGCCACCCTCACCGGTGGTCAGGTCATCGCCGAGGAGGTCGGCCTCAAGCTCGACCAGATCGGTCTGGACGTGCTGGGCAGCGCCCGCCGCGTGACCATCACCAAGGACGACACCGTCATCGTCGACGGCGCCGGCAGCTCCGACGAGGTCGTCGGCCGCGTGAACCAGATCAAGGCCGAGATCGAGAACACCGACTCCGACTGGGACCGCGAGAAGCTCCAGGAGCGTCTCGCGAAGCTGGCCGGCGGCGTGTGCGTGATCAAGGTCGGCGCCGCCACCGAGGTGGAGCTGAAGGAGAAGAAGCACCGTCTGGAGGACGCCATCTCCGCGACCCGCGCCGCGGTCGAGGAGGGCATCGTCTCCGGTGGTGGCTCCGCGCTCGTCCACGCCGTGAAGATCCTCGAGGGCAACCTCGACAAGACCGGCGACGAGGCCACGGGTGTCGCGGTGGTCCGCCGCGCCGCCGTCGAGCCGCTGCGCTGGATCGCCGAGAACTCCGGCCTCGAGGGTTACGTCATCACCTCGAAGGTCGCCGAGCTCGACAAGGGCCAGGGCTTCAACGCCGCCACCGGCGAGTACGGCGACCTGGTCAAGGCCGGCGTCATCGACCCGGTCAAGGTCACCCGCTCCGCCCTGGAGAACGCCGCCTCCATCGCCTCGCTGCTCCTCACGACCGAGACCCTGGTCGTCGAGAAGCCGGCCGAGGACGAGGGCGACGCCGGTCACGGTGGCCACGGGCACTCCCACTGACGCCTGACGTCATGAGCGCGGACACGCCCACCGAGGCGTGACGACGTGAAGAGGTCCCTGTTCCGACAAGGAACGGGGACCTCCGGCGTTGGTACCGCGGTGGGCGCTGCCCCGGACCGCCCACCGCGTTCGCGCGCCGACCCGTCAGCCCATCGCGTCCAACGCCCCGATCCCGGCCATCAGACCCAGCCGGTCGTACTGCCACCAGCCCTCGGCCATCTTTCCGTCCTCCGCACACCGGAAGACGGTCGTGCCGGTCATCGAGACCTTCTTCCCGGACGCCGGGATCCCCATGAAGTCGGCCTTGTGCGTGCCGTTCCAGGACCACCGGGTGCAGACACGGTCGCCCTCCGTGATCTGGTCCTCGATCGTGAACGCCATGTCGAAGGCGCTCCGCCACATCTCGATCACGCGCCGCACCGCGTCGAGGCCGATGGCGTCCTGCTCACGGGCGGGATCGTGGTCGTGATAGCTCTCCGCCATCAGCCCGTCGAGCGGCGCCAGCTCACCAGGGGCGGCCACCATCTCGAAGAACCTGCGGATGTTCGCCGCGTGGAGCTGGTCGTCGCGCACCACGTCCAGGTCCGTGAAGGTCGGCATCTCGTCGCAGAGCGCCACCATCTCCTGGAAGATCCGCTCGGTCTCCGGCATCTTCGAGTTCCGCATCGCCTCTTCGTACGACGGGAACTCCACGATCTCCACGAAGTGGTTCGCGTCGGAGCGGTCCTTGCCGATGACGCTGTGCGTCGCGGTCCGTCTCCCCTGGGTCTTCTCGACCCAGGTGTCCATCAGCTGGTTCATCTCGTCGAACCGACTGGTCTTGCAGTCGATCAGCTGTACGAAAGTCATGGCGCCGCCTCCGGCCCCCCTGGTCCGGTCGAAACCCCCTTCAATCCTCCCACCGGAGGGGCGGCACCACCCACAGCACGATCATCGCGAGCTCCTCCGGGAGGAGCCGCACCACCCACAGCACGATCATCGCGAGTACCCGGCCCACAGGGGCCCTTGGCTCACTGAGGCCCGTACTTCCGCCCCGTCCTCGACGAGATCCCGCCCAGCAGCGCGCGCGGCGTCACCTTCACCACGCCCATCAGCACCTTGTACCGCGGGTCCGGGACCGACAGGGTTCTGCCGCGGGCCAGATCGGCGAGCGCCACCGCGACCAGCTTGTCGGCGTCCAGCCACATCCAGTTCGGGATGTTGTCCGTGCCCATCCCCGCGCGCTCGTGGAACTCGGTGCGCACGAAGCCCGGCGCCAGCGCCATCAGGCGCACCCCGCTGCCTGCGAGATCCTTCGCCGCGCCCTGCGTGAACTGCACGACCCACGCCTTCGACGCCCCGTACGTACCCCGTGGCACGAACGCGGCCACCGACGCCACGTTGACGACCCCGCCCCGGCCGCGCTCCCGCATCGCCTCGGCCGCCGCCGACGTCAGCCGGAGCACCGCCTCGCAGTGCACCTTGAGCATCTTCAGCTCGTCCGCCATCGACACGTCCAGATAGCGGCCCTTGTTGCCGAAGCCGGCGTTGTTGACCAGCAGGTCGACCGGGTTCCTGCGGTCGGACAGCCGGGCGGCCACGTCCTCGATGCCCGCGTCCGTCGCCAGGTCCGCGGTGAGCACCTCCGCCTCGATGCCATGCAGGTCGTGCAGCTCGGTCGCCTGCTCGCGCAGCCGCTTCGTGTCCCGCGCCACCAGCACGAGGTCGTGCCCGTCCGCCGCCAGCCGCCGCGCGAAGGCGGCACCGATCCCCGCGGTCGATCCCGTAATCAGAGCCGTTGTCATGGCAGAAGGGTAGTGACAGACCGAGACCCCCGCCGCCGGAGCCGGACGCCCCTACCCGCCGTACTTCGCCACGTACTCCCGCGCCGCCGCCAGCGACTCCGGATGCAGGGCCGTACCCGCCGCCAACAGCCCCGGCAGCAGCTCCCGTTCGGTCGTCGCGGCGCGGAACTGGACGGCGACGGTGACATCGTGGCCGGGCCGGTGCACGATCTCGACCGGGTCCCCGGAACGGATCTCGCCGGGTTCGATCACCCGCAGATACGCGCCCGGCGCACCCCGGTGCGTGAAACGCCTGACCCAGCGCTTCTCGCCGAGGTGCTCCTGGAAGGTGCGGCACGGGATGCGCCCGCAGGTGACCTCCAGGACGACGCCGGAACCGATCCGCCAGCGTTCACCGATCAGCGCGCCGGACACGTCCAGCCCCAGCGTCGTGAGGTTCTCGCCGAACGCGCCGTTCGGCAGCGTCCGGCCGAGCTCGCGCTCCCAGTCGTCGAGGTCCTCGCGCGCCATCGCGTACACCGCCTGGTCGTCGCCCCCGTGATGCCGCAGGTCGCACACGGTGTCCCCGGCCAGCCCGCTCCCGCCGGCGCCCTTGGGCCCCGGCGCGGTCACGCGGACCGGACCGTCGACCGGCCGCTTGTCGATGCCGGTCACGCCCTCCGGATGGTCCGTGTACGGGACGGCCCGCGCCCGGCCCACATTCAGCGACAGAAGCTTCATGGGACCAAGCTAGGCGATCCACCTCAAAGCGTCGATGTGATATTCGGCGCCGCACCCAAGATGCGCTTATGCTCGAAGGGTGATCGAGGCTCGTCATCTCCGCGTCCTGCGCGCTGTCGCCACCACCGGTTCCTTCTCGGCGGCGGGCCGCGAACTGGGTTGCACCCAACCCGCCGTCAGCCAGCAGATGAAGGCCCTGGAGTCGTCCGTGGGCACCCCGCTGCTCGTCAGGACGGGCCGCGAGATGCGCCTCACCCAGGCGGGTGAGGCCCTGGTCAAGCATGCCGCGAGCATCCTGGCCGGCCTCACGGCCGCGGAGGAGGAGGTCGCCGCGATCGCCGGCCTGCGCGCGGGCCGCGTCCGCCTCGTCTCCTTCCCCAGCGGCAGCTCCACCCTCGTCCCCACGGCCCTCGCCGCGCTGCGCGAGGCTCACCCCGGCACGCGTGTCTCCCTGGAGGAGGCCGAACCGCCCGAGTCCGTGGAGAAGCTCCGGGCCGGCGACTGCGACATCGCGCTCGCCTTCCGCTACGAGAGCGCTCCGGGCGCCGAGGAGTGGGACGACCTCGTCGTACGGCCCCTGCTGACGGACCGTCTCGTCGGCCTGGTGCCCGAGCGGCACCGGCTCGCGCGCGCGGAGTCCGTCGCGATCGCCGAGTTCGCCGGCGAGTCGTGGATCGCGGGCTGCCCGCGCTGCCGCGGCCGGCTCGTCGAGGTCTGCCGGGACGCGGGTTTCGAGCCCCGCATCGACTTCGCCACCGACGACTATCCGGCGGTGGTCGGGCTCGTGGGCGCGGGACTGGGCGTCGCCGTCCTGCCGGAGCTCGCGCTCGAGTCCGTACGTCCGAAGGGGGCACGGACCGTGACGGTGGAGCCCGCGGTGCGCCGCGAGATCGTCGCTCTCACCCTCCCGGACCTGGCCGAGGTACCGGCGGTGGCCGCGACGCTTGACCGGCTGGCACGAGCGGTTGTCCGCCGGCACTCCGCCGGCTAGCACTTCCCCCGGCGCCCGGCCCGCGAGGGAGCCGGGCCGTTGCGGCCGGGCTCAACTCCTCCTGCGCTCCGCGCACGAACCGTGCGTGTCCCGTGCTCCGTACACACGCTTGCTCCGTACACACGCTGTGCGTGCGTCCTCGTACGCACCTCCAGCCTGTGCGCACTCACCTGTGTACGTACCGAAACCGTACGCACTCACCTGTACGTACCGAAGCTGTACGCACCTTCAGGGCAGAAACGTTCCTTCAGTTGTTCGAAGCGGAAGCGTTTCCCGTGGCCGCCGCCGAGACCAGTCGGTTGCGTGCCCGTCCCATGAGCTCTTCGCGCTCGTCCTCGGTCAGTCCGCCCCATACGCCGTACGGTTCGCGCACCGCGAGCGCGTGTGCCGCGCACTCCGCGCGTACCGGGCATCTCATGCAGACCTCTTTGGCCGAGTTCTCACGAGCGCTCCGTGCCGCACCACGCTCACCCTCCGGGTGGAAGAAGAGCGAGCTGTCGACCCCTCGGCAGGCCGCGAGGAGCTGCCAGTCCCAGAGGTCCGCGTTCGGACCGGGAAGGCGGGAGAAATCTGCCATTGCGTGTCCCCTTGTTGCCGTTCTGGGCTGCTCTGTGCCCACCGACCGTACATCTACGATCTAAGGAGATGAAAATATGACTCATTGCGAATCTAGCCTCAGACACCAGCAAATGGGAAGAAAACAGGCTAAATGGGGCATGGGTTGTGATGAAACGTTGAGGGTCGGCGCGCATGTCTGCACCGTGTCCGCGCCCTCACGTACAGTGCCGATGACGACCGGCTGCCCCGTAACTCTTTCGAGTGACCATCGTTGAGATGGCTGAGGCGGTTGAAGGAACAAGCGCTCGGGTAGGTGGACACATCCGCCTGCGAGTGTCGACCGCACAGGTGACGATTCGTAACAGCCTGGAGGCTCAAGGTGACGCGCATCAGCTGCGGAGGACGGTCATGACATCCGTCCTCGTCTGCGACGACTCCCCGCTTGCCCGAGAGGCGCTCCGCCGTGCGGTCGCGACCGTGCCCGGTGTCGAGCGTGTGACGACGGCGGCCAACGGCGAGGAAGTCCTCCGCCGCTGGGGAGCCGACCGTTCGGATTTGATTCTGATGGACGTACGCATGCCCGGACTGGGCGGCGTGGAGACGGTCAGGCGGCTGCTGTCCGCCGACCCCGGTGCGCGCATCATCATGCTCACCGTCGCCGAGGACCTGGACGGTGTGGCGCTCGCCGTCGCCGCCGGTGCCCGCGGCTATCTGCACAAGGACGCCTCGCGGGCGGAGCTGCGCGCCACCGTGACCCAGGCGCTCGCCGACCCGACCTGGCGGCTCGCGCCGCGCAGACTGCGTTCGGCGGAGATGGGCGCCGCGCCCACGCTCACCGCGCGGGAGATCCAGGTGCTCGAAGGAATGAGCCACGGACGCTCGAACGCGGAGATCGGCCGTGAGCTGTTCCTCTCCGAGGACACGGTCAAGACCCACGCCCGGCGGCTCTTCAAGAAGCTCGGCGCCTCGGACCGGGCGCACGCGGTCGCGCTCGGATTCCGGTGGGGCCTGGTCCGCTGAGGGGTGTCCCGTCGTCGTCGCGCGCCCGCCGGGGACCACGGGACAGCCCTCAGGTGAGCCGCCTCGCGGGTATGACGTGGGTAGTCCCTGCCCGCCTGCCGGCGGGTGGGGCCGGGCCCTCGGAGGGAACCTCCTCGGTGTCCGGACTCCGTTTCCCGGCGGATGCCGCATCCTTGAGGTGTGGAGTTCCTTGGGGACAAGTCGGTCGAGCGGAAGGGGAGGGCGCAGGAGATGAGTTCCGGCGCACCTGCTCATAACGCTTCGGTGCACAACTATGGACGCGGTGCCACGGACAGAACGACGTCAAGGCACCATGGACCGATGCGTGAAGACGAGACGACGGGGATCGGTGCGCTCGTCCTTCGCGCGGTCGACGGCGACGAACAGGCCACGCACGACCTGCTCGCCCACGTACACCCGCTCGCACTGCGCTACTGCCGCGCCCGGCTGTCCCGGCTTCCGGGGGACGCGCGGCACTTCGTAGAGGACCTGGCGCAGGAAGTCTGTGTCGCGGTGCTCCTCGCGCTGCCGCGCTACAAGGACACCGGTCGTCCCTTCGAGGCGTTTGTCTTTGCGATCGCCGCACACAAGGTCGCCGACCTCCAGCGGGCCGCGATGCGTCATCCGGGGTCCACGGCCGTTCCGTCCGACGAGATGCCGGAGCGGCCCGACGACTCCCTCGGCCCCGAGGAGCGCGCGCTGCTCAGCAGCGACGCCGAATGGGCCAAGAAGCTCATGGCCAACCTCCCCGAGAACCAGCGCGAGCTGCTCCTTCTGCGGATCGCGGTGGGCCTCACGGCGGAGGAGACGGGCCAGATGCTGGGCATGTCACCGGGTGCTGTCCGGGTCGCCCAGCACCGGGCACTGAGCCGGCTGCGGGCACTGGCGGAGCAGTAGGGATCCGGGTTCCTCGGACATGCGGATGCGGTCACGGCGACGCGACCGGGTGGTGTGACCGGGTGGTGTGACCGGGTGGCGCGGCCGTAGGTCTGGTCGTGCGTCCCTGCGTACGGCTGGTCGCGCGTCCGGCCGGCACGGTCCCGTCGAGCCGGCCGCGTCCCGGTATGACACGTTCCGGTGATGCCGGGCCGGTGATGCCGGTCACTTCGGTCAGGGGTGCCCGTGCGCGGGAAACCTTTCCCTCCGCAAATTGCAGGCAAAAGGTGACGGACCCCGGCGGGGTCGATCCGGCTCGGCCGGGACGGCACGGCGCCGCCCCAGGTGGGCAGGGCAGGGGCCGGCGGGCATGCGCCCACCCCGGGCCGGGCGGCCCGAGCGGGCCCCGAGTCCTTCTCCGGGCGCGGGTCTGAACGGGAACGACCGTCATCCCGTACGAACATACGAGGCCGAAGCCCACCCTCAACCGTGGAATGAGAGAGCCATGCTTCCCGTTAGCATGGACATCCGCACCGATCAAGGCCATTTGGGGAAGGTGTCATGACTGCCAACGTCGACGGAGTGCCCGCCAAATTCGCGACACTCGGGCTGACCTACGACGACGTGCTGCTGCTGCCGGGCTCGTCGGACATGGCGCCCGACCAGATCGACACCGCCTCGCACATCTCGAAGAACGTCCGGGTCAACATCCCGCTGCTCTCCGCCGCCATGGACAAGGTCACCGAATCGCGCATGGCGATCGCGATGGCCCGTCAGGGCGGCGTCGGTGTTCTGCACCGCAACCTGTCCATCGAGGACCAGGCCAACCAGGTCGACCTGGTGAAGCGCTCCGAGTCCGGCATGGTCACCGACCCGATCACCGTGCACCCGGACGCCACGCTCGGCGAGGCCGACGCGATCTGCGCCCGGTTCCGCATCTCGGGCGTGCCGGTCACCGACGGCGGCGGCAAGCTGCTCGGCATCGTCACCAACCGTGACATGGCCTTCGAGACGGACCGCTCGCGCCAGGTCCGCGAGGTCATGACGCCGATGCCGCTGGTCACCGGCAAGGTCGGCATCTCCGGCCACGACGCGATGCAGCTTCTGCGCCGCCACAAGATCGAGAAGCTTCCGCTGGTCGACGACACGGGCGTCCTCAAGGGCCTCATCACGGTCAAGGACTTCGTCAAGGCCGAGAAGTACCCGAACGCCGCCAAGGACAGCGAGGGGCGTCTGCTGGTCGGCGCGGCCGTCGGTGTCGCGGGCGACGCCTTCGAACGGGCCCAGGCACTGATCGAGGCGGGTGTCGACTTCATCGTCGTCGACACCGCGCACGGCCACTCCCGGCTGGTCGGCGACATGGTCGCCAAGATCAAGTCGAACTCCTCGGGCGTCGACGTCATCGGTGGCAACATCGCCACCCGTGACGGCGCGCAGGCGCTCATCGACGCCGGTGTCGACGGCATCAAGGTCGGTGTCGGCCCCGGTTCCATCTGCACCACCCGTGTCGTCGCCGGCATCGGCGTTCCCCAGGTCACGGCCATCTACGAGGCGTCGCTCGCCGCCAAGGCGGCCGGCGTCCCGGTCATCGGCGACGGTGGCCTCCAGTACTCCGGCGACATCGCCAAGGCCCTGGTCGCGGGCGCCGACACGGTGATGCTCGGCTCGCTGCTCGCGGGTTGCGAGGAGTCCCCGGGCGAGCTGCTCTTCATCAACGGCAAGCAGTTCAAGTCGTACCGCGGCATGGGCTCCCTGGGCGCCATGCAGTCCCGTGGCGACCAGCGCTCCTTCTCCAAGGACCGCTACTTCCAGGAGGGCGTCGCCTCCGACGAGAAGCTCGTCCCCGAGGGCATCGAGGGCCAGGTGCCCTACCGCGGCCCGCTCGCCGCGGTCGTCCACCAGCTGGTCGGCGGTCTGCGCCAGTCGATGTTCTACGTCGGCGGACGGACGGTGCCCGAGCTCCAGGACCGCGGCCGGTTCGTGCGCATCACCTCGGCGGGCCTCAAGGAGAGCCACCCGCACGACATCCAGATGACGGTCGAGGCGCCGAACTACAGCCGCCTCAAGTAGTCACCCGTACACCTGAACGGTCTCCACGCGCCGTGGAGACCCGCCACGAGGGCGGCCCCGGAGCTTCCGGGGCCGCCCTCGTCGTGGGCGTCGGGGATACTGGGAGGCGCAGAAGCGAAGAGGGAAAGGCCACAACGTGACTGAGATCGAGATCGGGCGCGGCAAGCGCGGCCGCCGGGCGTACGCCTTCGACGACATCGCCGTCGTCCCGAGCCGCCGTACGCGGGACCCGAAGGAGGTCTCGATCGCCTGGCAGATCGACGCCTACCGCTTCGAGCTGCCCTTCCTGGCCGCCCCCATGGACTCGGTCGTCTCCCCGGCCACCGCGATCCGTATCGGCGAGCTGGGCGGCCTGGGCGTCCTGAACCTGGAAGGCCTCTGGACGCGGTACGAAGACCCGCAGCCGCTGCTCGACGAGATCGCCGGGCTGGACGCGGAGAGCGCGACCCGCCGACTCCAGGAGATCTACGCGGCTCCCATCAAGGAAGAGCTGATCGGGCAGCGCATCAAGGAGGTGCGCGACTCCGGAGTCGTCACCGCCGCGGCCCTCTCCCCGCAGCGCACGGCGCAGTTCTCCAAGGCCGTCGTCGACGCGGGCGTGGACATCTTCGTCATCCGCGGTACGACGGTGTCGGCCGAGCACGTCTCGGGTGCCGCCGAACCGCTGAACCTGAAGCAGTTCATCTACGAGCTCGACGTCCCGGTGATCGTCGGCGGCTGCGCCACGTACACCGCGGCGCTGCACCTGATGCGCACCGGCGCGGCCGGTGTCCTCGTCGGGTTCGGCGGCGGCGCCGCGCACACCACGCGCAACGTGCTCGGCATCCAGGTCCCGATGGCCACCGCCGTCGCGGACGTCGCCGCGGCCCGCCGCGACTACATGGACGAGTCCGGCGGCCGGTACGTGCACGTCATCGCCGACGGTGGTGTCGGCTGGTCCGGCGACCTCCCCAAGGCCATCGCCTGCGGTGCCGACTCCGTGATGATGGGCTCCCCGCTCGCGCGCGCCACCGACGCGCCGGGCCGCGGCCACCACTGGGGCATGGAGGCGGTGAACGAGGAGCTGCCGCGCGGCAAGAAGGTCGACCTCGGCACCGTCGGCACCATCGAGGAGATCCTCACCGGCCCGTCGCACATCCCGGACGGCTCGATGAACATCTTCGGCGCCCTGCGCCGCGCCATGGCGACCACCGGCTACAGCGAGCTCAAGGAGTTCCAGCGCGTCGAGGTGACGGTGGCGGACTCGCAGCACAAGCGGTAGTCCGCGGGTAGGAAGCCTGTACGCGCGAAGGGCCCGTTCACCTCGGTGAACGGGCCCTTCGTCGTGAGACGGGTGTCCGAGTCGCCGTTCAGCGGCTCGGCGACGCTCAGTCCCCGACCTTGCGGGCGCTCTGGAAAGCCACGTAGGCGGCGATCGCGAAGAAGACGAAGGTCAGCGGGTCGGCGTCGGCCTTCCAGTTCTCCTGAACCACGTCGAGGTGGGAGAAGAAGACCTCGTTGAAGCCGACGCCGAAGTGCTTGGCGATGATCATGGCCTCGCCGATGAGCTGGCCGAGGTAGATCCCGGCGACGGAGACGATCACGCTGACGACCGGGAGGGTCTGGCTGCGCCCGCCGACACGGCCCGCGGCGATGCCCACGAGGAAGCCGACACCGACGGCGGCGTAGCCGATCTCGTGCTTGGTGAGGCCGATGATCAGGCCGTACAGGATCGCGGAGACCACGCCGGCGCCGATGGCGGCGACGAGGCCGAGCGGGAAGTTGTTGCGCGCCGGGGCGGCCGGGGCGACGGGCGCGACCGGGAAGCCGGGCTGGGGCGCGACCGGGAAGCCCGGCTGGGGCGCGCCCTGCGGCGGAACGGGCGGCTGGTCGGCCGGCGCGGCAGGCGCGTTGGCGTACGGGTTGGCGTCGACCGGCGGACCGGACGGCGGCGTCGACTCACTCATGTGGTTCCCCCCAGGGATGCGGGCGCACGAGGTGTGCGCCTGGGATGTCGCGCACACCTGGCGGCGCCCGGGGCATGGGCGCACGCGTGTGCGAGAGCTGCCGCAGATTAGCAGGGGGGAGTGACAATCGGTGAGGCAATTCCCCGGCCCGGAGCCGGTGTCCCACCCTGGTCGGGATCGCTCCCCTTGCGTTCAGGGGGAGTTGTGCCCTCACGGTCAGTCCTCGCAGGTCGTGGGCGTGGTGTCGCGGGAGCGGGATCGTCGGATCGGCGCAGGCCACGGTCTCGTGGCGGGATCCGCGCGGTCTCCCCCTCGCGCGACCCGCGCACGCGGACTCTCGGCACCGTCGAGGAGGTCCTCACCGGTCCGCCGCGCATCCCGGACGATTCGACGCAAGGCTCAAATGTTGATCAGATAAGTCGATCAAGTTGTCTGATGTGTCCCTGGCGTCGATAGTCTCGTCCCGCTGCTCGACCGGCAGCAGAACGAGGGGAACTCCGTTGCGATCAACCAGCTTTCTCATATCCCGGGGTGTACGAGGCGCAGTCGCCACCGTCGCCGCGCTCGCGGGCACGTTGGGCATGGCCGGCGAGGCCGGCGCCGCGTCGAGGACTCCGTGCCGGAGCAGCAGGCTTGACTTCAACCCGGCCTTCTGCGGAATCGATCACGTGAAGTCCCACGGGCTGGCGCAGGGCAAGAGGTCCATCGCCGTGGTTCAGGGCCGCGGCCCCATGACGCTCACCCTGACCGCCACTGAGACCGTGAGCAACACCAAGAGCGCGTCGATCACAGTGGCCGCCGAGCCCGTGTCGGCGGCCGTCGGGTTCGACGTCACGAAGTCGCGCACGAAGAGCATGGGGGGCAGCTGGAACGTTCCCCGGGGCAAGTTCGGGACCTTGAACGCGTACCCGCTCTACCAGGAGTACTCCTTCAACGTGTACAGCAAGATCACCGGTAAGAGCGTGGGCAAGGGGACTGCCCGTAAGGCGGTCGGTTACCGCTACAAGCACTCGGCCAGGTAGTTCGGGCACTCGGCCGAACGGCCCGCCGGTTCGACGGTTGGGCCGTTTCGGTTCGGTGGGGCTTCCCGTGCCGTGAATTCGCCGGCGACACCTATAGCCGGTGTGCCGCCCCGGTCGGGGTCGCCCCCCGCGTGTCCAGGAGGAGTTGGGCCTTCACGGACAGTCCTTGCAGGTCGTAGGTGCGGTGCTGCTGGAGAAGGATCGTCAGGTCCGCGTCGGCCGCGGCCTCGTAGAGGGAGTCCGCGCGCGGTACGGGCCGCCCGAGCACGCTCCACGCCGGTACGTGCGGGTCGTGATAGCTGACGGAGGCGCCGAGTTCCATCAGCCGTACGGCGATCTCGTGGGCGGGGGAGCCCTGTTGGTCGGCGATGTCGGCCTTGTAGGTGACGCCGAGGAGGAGCACCCGCGCGGCCCGGGCGGACTTGCCGTGCTCGTTGAGCAGCGCGGCGGCGCGCTGGATGACGTACTGGGGCATGTGGCTGTTGACCTGCCGGGCCAGTTCGACCATCCGCAGCGGGCGGCCGGAGGGACCGCCGAGGTCCTGGGCGATGCCGTGGCCGCCGACTCCCGGGCCGGGCCGGAACGCCTGGAACCCGAACGGCTTGGTCTCCGCGCAGCGGATGACGTCCCACAGGTCGACGCCCAGGTCGTGGCAGAGCACGGCCATCTCGTTGACGAGGGCGATGTTGACGTGCCGGAAGTTGGTCTCCAGGACCTGCACGGTCTCCGCCTCCCGGGGCCCACGCGCGCGGACGACCTTGTCGGTGAGCCGTCCGTAGAAAGCGGCGGCCGACTCGGTGCACGCGGGGGTGAGACCGCCGATGACCTTCGGTGTTCCGGCGGGCGTGAAGTCGCGGTTGCCGGGGTCGACCCGGCTGGGCGAGTAGGCGAGGTGGAAATCGCGCCCCGCGCGCAGTCCGGAGCCGGTTTCGAGGAGGGGGCGCAGGAACGCCTCGGTGGTGCCGGGGTGCACGGGCGATTCCAGGATGACCGTGGTGTGCGGGCGCAGCCGTGCGGCCAGGGTGCGGGCCGCCGACTCCACCTGCCCGAGGTCCAGGGCGCCGTCCGCGCCCCGCGGGGTCGGCGCGCAGATGACGGCGGTGCGGACGCGGCCCAGCTCGGCCGGGTTGGTGGCCGGGCGGAAGCCGCCCGCGAGCATCCGGCGCAGTTCCGGGGCGGTGAGGGAGCCGCCTTCCGGGCCGGTTCTGTAGCCGAGGGTGGAGATGCCGGCGGCGACGGCGGCCTGGGCCAGGGGCAGGCCGAGGTGACCGAGTCCGATGACGGCGAGGTCTGCGGGCATGGAGTGGGCCGTCCTTCCCAATAACCGATGCGGGACAGGTGCGCAAGCCCTGTGGACAGGTTGGGCGAGAGCAATGTCAGACTAGGAGTAAATATGACCGATTTACGGGATTGATCGATCAAGATTCCCTACGCGTCGCCCAGAGTTGTCCACAGGCTGAGGACGGACGGTGGCCGATGAGGGGAGAGACGGTCAGACTTTGGGCAGGGGGGATGTGAGCCGGGCGTCGCCGGACGGGTGCGGCCAGCGCGACCTACAGCGGGAGGCAGCGGTGAGGACAGCGACACTGGGGCCGGCGGAGCGTGCCGAGTCACTGGCGGGAATGGCCGAGGGCGAGCTGGACGTGCTGGTCGTGGGCGCGGGCGTGGTCGGCGCGGGTACCGCGCTGGACGCCGCGACGCGCGGCCTGTCCACCGGGCTGGTCGAGGCGCGTGACTGGGCGTCGGGCACGTCGAGCAGATCCAGCAAGCTGATCCACGGCGGCCTGCGCTATCTGGAGATGCTGGACTTCGCGCTCGTCCGCGAGGCGCTGAAGGAGCGCGGCCTGCTCCTCGAACGGCTGGCACCGCATCTGGTCAAGCCCGTCCCGTTCCTCTACCCCCTCCAGCACAAGGGCTGGGAGCGGCTGTACGCGGGCTCGGGCGTCGCGTTGTACGACGCCATGTCGATGGCCCGCGGTCACGGCCGCGGTCTGCCCGGCCACCGCCATCTGAGCCGCCGCCACGCCCTGCGCGTCGCGCCGGCCCTGAAGAAGGACGCGCTGATCGGCGCCCTGCAGTACTACGACGCTCAGATGGACGACGCCCGCTATGTGGCGACCCTGGTGCGCACGGCGGCTTCGTACGGGGCGAAGGTCGCCAACCGCGCGCGGGTCACCGGTTTCCTGCGCGAGGGCGAGCGGGTGGTCGGGGCCAGGGTGCGCGACGTCGAGGGCGGCGGCGAGTACGAGGTCCGCGCCCGGCAGATCGTCAACGCCACCGGTGTGTGGACCGACGACACCCAGGCCATGGTCGGGGAGCGGGGTCAGTTCCACGTCCGCGCGTCCAAGGGCATCCACCTGGTCGTGCCGAAGGACCGCATCCACTCCTCGACGGGCCTGATCCTGCGCACCGAGAAGTCCGTGCTGTTCGTGATCCCGTGGGGCCGCCACTGGATCATCGGCACCACCGACACCGACTGGGACCTCGACAAGGCCCACCCGGCCGCGTCCAGCGCGGACATCGACTATCTGCTGGAGCATGTGAACTCGGTGCTCTCCGTGCCGCTCACCCGTGACGACGTCGAAGGGGTGTACGCGGGGCTGCGGCCGCTGCTGGCCGGGGAGTCGGACGCCACCAGCAAGCTGTCGCGCGAGCACACCGTGGCCCACCCGGTGCCCGGACTCGTGGTCGTGGCCGGCGGCAAGTACACGACCTACCGGGTCATGGCCAAGGACGCGGTGGACGAGGCGGTGCACGGTCTCGACCAGCGGGTCGCCGAATGCGTCACGGAGGACGTCCCGCTGCTCGGCGCCGAGGGGTACCGCGCGCTGTGGAACGCGCGGGCGCGGATCGCGGCGCGCACCGGCATCCATGTGGTGCGTGTGGAGCACCTGTTGAACCGGTACGGGTCGCTCGCCGAAGAACTCCTCGCCCTCATCGAGGAGGACCCCTCCCTCGGCGGGCCCCTGCCGGCCGCCGAGGACTATCTCCGGGCCGAGATCGTCTACGCCGCCTCGCACGAGGGCGCCCGCCACCTGGACGACGTCCTGACCCGGCGCACCCGCATCTCCATCGAGACCTTCGACCGGGGCACCCGCAGCGCCCGCGAGGCCGCCGAGCTGATGGCGCCGGTCCTCGGCTGGGACAAGGACCAGATCGAGCGCGAGGTGGAGCACTACGAGAAGCGGGTCGAGGCCGAGCGGGAGTCCCAGCGCCAGCCGGACGACCTGACGGCGGACGCGGCCCGGCTGGGGGCGCCGGACATCGTGCCGTTCTGACCGCCCCTCCCGCCGATGTCACTCGAACGGGTGTGGTGAGCCGGGATCTCCGTTCGCGGCCCGGCCGTTCTACGAGGTGCGGGGACAGAACTCGGCGGCGAGCAGGGCCGGTTCGAGTGCCGGGTCCGTGACCCCGTCCGTGTTCACCCGGAAGGTGAGGACACGACGACCGTCGACGGTGGCCGCGCTGCGCACGTAGCTGCCGGAGATCCGGCCGTTGTGCCCCCACACCGTGGTCCCGCACGGCAGCTTCACCGGAAACAGGCCCATGCCGTACGAGCCGTGTGCGGCGCGGGTGTCGAGCATCTCGCGCAGCCGGCGCGAGGGCAGCAGCGTGCCGTCGAGCAGAGCCGCGTAGAAGCGGTTCAGATCGGCCAGCGTGCTCACGAGCTCACCCGCCGCGCCGGCCACGCGCGGGTCGAGCTCGGTGACGTCGGAGCCGTCGGCGGCGTAGGCGCGGCCGTGCGGCGCGGGAAGCGACACATGATCACCGGGGAACGAAGTGCCGTTCAGGTGGAGGGGGTTGATGATGCGCCGTTCGGCCTCGGTGGCGTACGAGTGGCCGGTGACCTGCTCGACGATCATGCCGAGCACCACATAGTTCGTGTTCGAGTAGGCGAAGCGGCCACGGTCGGCCGGGGGATGGGTGAGTGCCATGCGCAAGGCCTGAGGAGCGGTCACGGGGACGGTGCCCCGGGTCGTCGCGGTGAAGTCGTAGAGGCCGCTGGTGTGGTGGAGCAGGGCGCGCAGTGTGATGCGGCGGCCGTCGTTGCCCGCTCCGCGCACCAGGCCGGGCAGATGGTCCTCGACGGAGTCGGACAGGGACAGCCGGTGTTCGGCGGCGAGTTGCAGGACGACCGTCGCGATGAACGACTTGGTGATACTTCCGGCGCGGAAATGATCGGATCGGGCAAGTCCGTTTCCGGCGCTCGCGAAATGCGAACCGGACGGGTCGTCGGTGAGCAGAGCGGCGGCGGGAGCGCCGCCACGGGTCACCAGACGGGCCAGCGCGGCGTCCGAGGCCTGGGTGGCGGCCGTTCGCGCGGCGGCCGGAACCTGCCCCGGAAGGTCGGCGGGGACCGTGACGAGCAGCGCCAGGAAGATGGGTATGGCCAGAAGTGTCCGAGGTGTCCAGGGCGCCGGCATCACGAGGTCCTTCCTTGTCGCGGCCATCATGAGGCACGTTGCTGTGCACGTGGCCGTCGCGGGGGCCGGTCCCCGAAACGGGCGCGGCGGACCCGCACGGCCGTGGTCGCGGGGCGGTCGGGCGGTGCGGGACGCGGTCGCGGGCGAGCCCGCCGGCGGGGTCCGGACGTCTCACTGGCTGAGCTGTTGCGGTTCCAGGGGCCCCCAGGGCGCTGGGCACTTGTCGGGTGGGGGACAATGGAGGCTCTGTCAGGGCGGGTTGCATGAGGGGACGCATGTCGGAGGCGGAGCGGGCGGGAGCATCCCGTCAGGACAAGAGCGAACGTCTCCTCGCCGGGCGGTACCGGCTGGGGGATGTTCTCGGCCGCGGCGGCATGGGCACCGTGTGGCGCGCCGAGGACGAGACCCTGGGCCGTACGGTCGCCGTGAAGGAGCTGCGGTTCCCGTCGGCCATCGACGAGGACGAGAAGCGCCGGCTGATCACGCGCACGCTGCGGGAGGCCAAGGCCATCGCGCGGATCCGCAACAACGGCGCGGTGACGGTCTTCGACGTGGTCGACGAGGACAACCGGCCCTGGATCGTCATGGAGCTCATCGAGGGCAAGTCCCTCGCCGAGGCCATCCGCGAGGACGGGCTGCTCACGCCGAGGCGCGCCGCCGAGGTGGGGCTCGCGATCCTCGACGTGCTGCAGGCGGCGCACCGCGAGGGCATCCTGCACCGTGACGTGAAGCCGTCGAACGTGCTGATCTCCGGCGACGACGGCCGGGTCGTGCTCACCGACTTCGGCATCGCCCAGGTGGAGGGCGACCCGTCCATCACCTCGACCGGCATGCTCGTCGGCGCGCCCTCCTACATCTCGCCGGAGCGGGCGCGCGGCCACAAGCCCGGACCCGCGGCCGACCTGTGGTCGCTGGGCGGTCTGCTGTACGCCTCGGTCGAGGGTGTGCCGCCGTACGACAAGGGTTCCGCGATCGCGACGCTCACCGCGGTCATGACCGAGCCGGTCGAACAGCCCAAGAACGCGGGCCCGCTGGAGAAGGTGATCTACGGCCTGCTCGCCAAGGATCCCGAGCAGCGGCTCGACGACGCGGGCGCCCGGGCCATGCTCAACGAGGTACTGCGCGCACCCGAGCCCGAGCGGAACGTGCCGGAGCCGCCGGACGCGACGAAGGTCGTGGCCATGCCGCCGCTGCCGGAGGAACCGGCCCGGCGGGGCGGCTCGGCCGGCGGCAAGAAGGGCGAGGAGCCCGCGGAGCGGCTGCGCGGGGCCCTGCGTTCGGTGCGCAAGGCCGCGACCGCGGCCGGGGCCGCCACGGCGGCGGCCACCTCGGCGGCGACGGCCCGCGCCAAGGCGGCCGGCAGCCCGGATTCCGCGCAGACGGCCGGAGCCGCCAAGACGGCCTCCCCGCAGGCGGGTTCGGCGTCCGGAGCGGATGCGGGCCAGGCCGGTGGCGTCTCCGTGGCGGCCACCGCCGTGAACGCGTCCGTGCCGGGACAGACAGGTGGTTCCGACGGCAAGGCGGGGAACTCCGGTTCCGCCACCGGCGCCGGAGGCGCGGGTGGCAGACGCGGCGGCTCGGGCTCCGGATGGCCGGTGGCACCCGAGCGCCCGGCACGTCCGGCTCCCAAGGCCTCGCTGACCGATGTCGTGCCGCTGCGGACGCTGGTGATCATCGCGGTCGTCGTGGCGCTGGTCGTGGTCGGCATCGTGCTGGCCATCACGATCGGCGGAGGCGACGACAACGGCGCCAAGGGCGGTGGCAGCGGCGCCAAGGCGACCGCCTCCACCGGAGCGGCCGCCGGCAGCGGGAAGAGCGGCGACGACAGCAAGAGCGACGACAAGGGCAAGAGCGGCGACAAGAGCAAGAGCGACGCCGCTCACACCGACACCGGCGACACGTCGGGCTCCGGCTCGGACGACGCCGCCGGCGCCTCGTCGGACACGAGCACCGGCGACTCGGGCGGCTCGGGCGGCGACGGCAAGGAATCGGGCTCGGGTTCCACCGCCGTGACGACGTACAAGAGCGGGCAGGGCTTCTCGATCGGGCTGCCGAAGGGATGGAAGTACGAGTCCCAGGACGCCACGGGAGCCCGGTTCACCGGTCCCGGCGGACAGAAGCTCCTCGTCGGCTGGACGTCGACGCCCAAGGACGACCCGGTCGCGGACTGGAACAACCAGGAGCGCTACATGGCGCGCTCCCAGTACAAGAAGATCCACATAGAGAGCGTGAGCTACCGCGGCTGGAACACGGCCGACTGGGAGTTCACCTACGTGGACGGCGGCACCAGGTTCCACACGATCGACCGCGGTTTCGTGGTGAACGCGCATCAGGGCTACGCCCTGATGTACACGGCCAAGGACGCCGCGTGGGGGAGCGCGCTGCGCAAGAGCACGTGGGCCACGCTGACCGAGACCTTCCAGCCGAAGTCGTGACGTACCGCTCGCCGAGGTGACGTTCCGCGACGAACGATGCCCGAGAACTCGCATCACCGCTCTGCGGGTTGCCTCGGGCACGTATCGTGAGTGGTTGCGGACCAAACGAAGCCACAACGGGACGCACGGCGAACGGAATTGACCAACCGGTCGGCTGGGGGAGCATCGTGGACGACTACGCGGGACGGGTACTCGCCGACCGCTACCGCCTGCCCCTGCCGCCGTCCGACGCGTACGAACTCGCCGAGAGCCGGGCCTTCGACACCTATAGCGGGCAGGAAGTCCTGGTACGGCAGGTGCCGTTGCCGGAGGTCGTCGAGGCCGAGGTGCTCGACGCGGACGGGCTGCCCGACGGGTTCGTGGCCCGGGACGGCGGCGTGCGGCGGGCGTCGGCCCGCACCACCCGGCGGCCCACCGAACCGGCGGTGGTCCGCGCGATCGAGGCGGCGCAGGCGGCCGCGCGGATTCCCGACCACCCCCGGCTCGACCAGGTCTTCGACGTGTTCGCCGAGGGCGGCTCGCTGTGGATCGTCAGCGAGCTGGTGCCCGCGAGGTCGCTGGCCGCGCTGCTCGCCGAGAAGCCGCTCAGCCCCTACCGCGCCGCGGAGGTCGCCGCCGACGTGCTGACCGCGCTGCGGGTCCTGCACGCGCACGGCTGGGTGCACCGCAACATCACCGTGCGCACGGTGCTCGTCTGCGACGACGGCCGCGTCCTGCTCACCGGACTGGCGGCCGGGGCCGCCGAAGAGGCGCTGTGCGGGTACGACCCGTTGCCCGCGCCGGAGGACGACCTCACGACCGGTCACGCCGGTCTCGCCGCTCACGGATCCGGCCCCCGCGCCGGGCAGCCCGGTGACGCCGGTCCGGCCGGGGCGGGGGCTTCCCGGGGTGCCACGGGCGGGCGGGGGCCCGTCGCCGGTGCCGGATTCGGTGGTGCCCCGCGCGGTGTAGCCGTCGCGGCCACGAGCGGCGCCGACGCCGAAGCGGCCCGGCGGGCCGCGATCGAGGCCCGCGCGGAGCAGGGAACGCCGGTCCCGGGGACACCGGTCCCCGGCGCGCCCGTGGCCGGCCGGGGACCGCGTGCCCTCGAAGCCGGCGGTCCGGCGGGTCCGGGCCGTCCTGCGGAAGGCGCCGGTCCGGACGGCGGACCGGAGACGGGCGACCAGGCCGAGGGCACCGAGGACGACATCCGCGCCGCGCGCGCCGGTGCCATCGCCGCGTACCGCGCCGGAGCACGCGCCGCCGCCCGCGTCCAGGGAGAGCGCCGGGGCGACCCGCTCGCCCTTCCGGCACCCCGGCCGGCCGCCCCCGGCGAGCAGACCGGCCAGGACAGCCGGTACGGCGCCTCTCCGCAGACTCCGGGGTCCCAGGACCCCGGCGCGCCGTCGCGCTTTCCCGGCCAGGACAGCCGGTACGGCGCCTCCCCGCACACCCCGGGGTCCCAGAGCCACACCCCGCCGCACCTGCCCGGCCAGGGAGGCCGGCAGCAGCCGCACAGCGTGCCCCCGGGCCAGATAGCCGACCCGTACGGAGTCGGCGGCACCAGCAGGTACGGAGTCCAGCCGCGTCCTGCCGGAGCCCCCGGCGGGGGGCCGGCGGGCGGAGACACGGCGTACGGCCGTTCCGCGCTCGCGCCCGGCCAGGCCCCCTACGGCACGGGACAGGGCGGCCGTCCCGGAGTCCCGGCCCCCGGACGGCCCCTCGGCGGCGAGCGGACCCCGGACGACGGCCGGCCCACCGGCGGATTCCAGGTACCCGGCGGCACCCACGTACCCGTACCGCCCGGCGGATTCACCGGTACCGGGCACGCCCGCCTGCCCGGCGTCTCCCCGGCCGCCGACCACACCCGGGCGCCCGGCGCTCCGCAGGGACTCACCCCCGCACCGCACCCCTCCGGCCGCCCCGGCGGTGGCTGGGGCGACCTGGTCGCCGGTGCTCCGCCGCGCCGAGGGCCCGCCACCGCGCTCGCGGCCGAGCGGGCCCGGCAGGCACGGATGGCCCTCGTCGGGCCGGTCACCGAACGCTGGGCGCCCGAGCAGGCCGGACCGGTGCACGAGAACTGGCAGTTGGCGGCTCCGATCGGACCGGCGACCGACCTGTGGGCACTCGGCGCGCTGCTCTTCCGCGCCGTGCAGGGACACGCCCCCTACCCGGAGGAGAACACCGCCGAACTCGTCCAGTCGGTGTGCGCGGAACCGCCCGCCTTCGCCGAGGAGTGCGGACCGCTGCGGCCCGTCGTCGAGTCGCTGCTGCGCCAGGACCCCACCGAACGGCTCGACTTCGAGGAACTGCGTGGCTGGCTGAGGTCATTGGTGCGCTCCGCGCCGGAGCCCGAGGCCGGGACGCACGTCGTGCCCGTACCGCCCGTCGACCCGAGCCGGCTGCCGATCGTACGGCGCCGGGGCGAGCTCGTCCGCAGGCGTCGCGCCGGGCTGCCCGCGACCGGTGCGCCCGCCCGCCACAAGCGGGCCAGGCGGGAGAACGCGGCGGGTCCGCGCCGGCTGGGCCGGAACCTCCTCCTGCTGATCCTGCTCGTGCTGGCCGCCGCGGTCACGTACGCGGTCGTCTTCATGCCCAAGACGGACCGGAGCGGCACCGACGAGGGGCGGACCGGCGCCGCCGGACAGGCGGGCCCCGCCACACAGCCCGGTGGCGACCCGACCGCGAGCAACGCGCCCGGCTCCGACCAGACCTCGCCGGACCCGGTCAAGAGCCCCTCGGGAAAGTCCAGTTCGACGTCCTCGCACACGACCGCCGATCCCGGCGTCGCCGACGGGTTCACCCTCCGCAAGGACTCCGAGGGCTTCCAGGTCGCCGTGGCGAGCGGCTGGACGCGTTCGCCGAAGAACGGCCGGGGCCAGGTCGTCTACTCCCAGGGGGACTTCGAGCTCATCGTCGTCCCCGGTCGGGACGGCACCGCCACGTACGGCAGCGACCCGATGACGTATCAGCGGGAGACCGAGAAGGAGTTGCAGCCCTTCCGGGACTCGACCTGGGCGACCTCCAGCGGGATGCGGCGGATCGACGTGGGCGGCAGGGCGATGGCCGAGGGCCAGTTCACCTGGCAGGACTCCGCGGGGCATTCGCTCTACGTGCGCAACCTCGCGATCCTGATCGCCGGGCACTACCACGTGGTGCAGGTACGCGGCCCGGACGCCGAGCGCGACGAGGTCTCGCGGCTGTACGAGCAGGCCTCGTCGACGTACCAAGTCATCCGCTGAGCAACCCTTTTGCCCTCGCCACGCCGTGTTTGACCAGACGGGAGCCGTTGAACACCGAACGGTTCCCTTCCGTACAGGGATGGGACAACCGTCACAGTGAGGTCTCCGTACGACCCCGCTTGTTCCCAGGGTGGGTACCGCTCTTTAGTCTGACCCTGTCAAGACCATTGCGGGGAAACGTGAATCAGATGCAGGGCCTGCTCCTCGCGGGCCGCTACCGGCTTGTCGAATCCATCGGCAGCGGTGGCATGGGGCGCGTTTGGCGCGCCCACGACGAGGTGCTGCACCGCGCTGTCGCGGTCAAGGAGCTGACCGCCGCGCTCTACGTCTCCGACAGCGAGCGGAGCGTCCTGCTGGCCCGCACCCGTGCCGAGGCCCGCGCCGCCGCGCGCATCAACCACTCCGCCGTCGTCACCGTGCACGACGTCCTCGATCACGACGGCCGCCCCTGGATCGTGATGGAGCTGGTCGAGGGCGAGTCGCTGGCCGACGCGGTGAAGGAGCGCGGCCGCATCGAGCCGCGCGAGGCCGCGCGCGTCGGCCTGTGGGTACTGCGGGCCCTGCGCGCCGCGCACGCGGCGGGCGTGCTGCACCGAGACATCAAGCCCGGCAACGTCCTGCTGGGCCGCGACAGCCGAGTGCTCCTCACCGACTTCGGCATCGCCCAGATCGAGGGCGACACCACCATCACCCGCACCGGAGAGGTCGTCGGCTCGGTCGACTACCTCGCCCCGGAGCGGGTGCGCGGCCACGACCCGGGCCCGGCGTCCGACCTGTGGGCGCTCGGCGCCACGCTGTACACGGCGGTCGAGGGCAGGTCGCCGTTCCGCCGCACCTCGCCCATCGGCACCATGCAGGCCGTCGTCGAGGAGGAACCCGCCGCACCGGTCAACGCGGGTGCGCTGGGGCCCGTCCTCGCCGCGCTGCTGCGCAAGGATCCGGCCGAGCGGCCCGGCTCGGAGCAGGTCGAGCGGATGCTTGTCGACGTGGCGGAGGGGCGACCGTCGGGTGTGACGCAGTCGTACGCGCCGACCGGGCAGGCGGGGTACGACACCGCGGAGCCGCGGACCGGCACCGGTACCCGCGCGCACACGGCCGCCACGACGCCGTACCGGCCGGTGACGATCGCGCCCGTAGCCGCACCGTCGAAGCGGCACCGCCTGCGCACGTTCGCCCTGGTCGTCGCCCTCGCGACGATCGTCGGCGGGGGTGTCGCGGTCGGGCTGCAGCACTTCGGCACCGGCAGCCCCGGCGGCTCCGCCTCCGGGTCGTCGACCCGGAGTGCCGACGACAAGCCGAGCTCCAAGCCGAGCGACAAGGGCAGCCAGGGGGCGGTTCCCGCCGGTTGGGAGCATCGCGACGACCCGGTGGGCTTCAGCGTCTCCCTGCCCAAGGGGTGGACGCGGTCGGTCTCCATCGACAAGGACGGCCTCCGGCAGGTCGACTTCACACCCGACAAGGGCAAGCACCTCGTACGGGTCGCCGTCGACACCGATCCGGACTTCAGCTCCTCGTATAAGCACATGATTAACCTGGATGAGAACCTCGCAGGGCACCTGCTGGACTACAGCCAACTGCTCCTCAAGGAGGAGCTCTTCCGGGACCAGCCGGGTGCCCGCTGGGAGTACACCTGGGACGCCCTGGCCAAGGACCCGCCGCACTACTTCCCGGGGCCCTACCGTGCGATCGACGTCGGGTACATGAACAGCGACGGCACCGAGTACGCCGTCTACGAGTCCTCGCCGGCCGGCGAATGGACCACCACCAAAGAGCAGTTCAAGCAGATCCTGCGGAGCTTCCAGGAGGGCTGACCCGGGCCCGAGTCCCCAGGGCTGTGCCACCGGCTGTCCTGGAGCGGCGGCATACTTGGCCGGTCGGTGCCACGGAGGGTGTCCGTCCGGTGGGGCATGATGAGACCCATGGGGACCGAGGGGGAGAACGTCCGTGTGATCGCGGGGCGTTACCGGCTGGAGGCGAGAATCGGCCGGGGCGGCATGGGCGTCGTCTGGCGTGCCACCGACCAACTGCTCGGCCGTCGGGTCGCCGTGAAGGAACTGGCCCTCGACGACTCGCTCTCGACGGAGGAGTCCCGGCTCCAGCGCGACCGCACCCTGCGCGAGGCGCGGGCCGTCGCCCAGCTCCACCACCCGCACATCATCGTCGTCCACGACGTCGTCGAGGACGACGAACGCCCGTACATCGTCATGGAGCTGATCGACGGCGGCTCGCTCGCCGAACGGATCTCCGCTAACGGGCCGGTCGACGCGCGCGAGGCCGCCCGCATCGGCATCGACCTGCTCGGCGCGCTGCGCCGCGCGCACGAGGCGGGCGTCCTGCACCGCGACCTCAAGCCGGCCAACGTCCTCGTCGAGGCGGGCACCGACCGCGTCGTCCTCACCGACTTCGGGATCGCCCAGGTCGCGGGCGCGACGACGCTGACCGAGACCGGCGCGTTCGTCGGCTCGCCCGAGTACACCGCGCCCGAACGGATGGCCGGCGCCCGGACCGGCCCCGAGTCCGACCTGTGGTCGCTCGGTGTGCTGCTGTGCGCCGTGCTGAGCGGCGCGTCGCCCTTTCGCCGCGACTCGCTCGGCGGCATCCTGCACGCCGTCGTCGTCGATGAGATCCGTCCGCCGGCCCAGGCCGCGCCGCTGCTGCCCGTCGTACGAGGGCTGCTGGAGCGCGATCCCGAGCGGCGGCTCGACGCGGCGGAGGCGGAGCGGATGCTGCGCGCCTACCGGGACACCGGCCGTACCCCGCGGCTGCTGGTCCCGTACACGCCGACGCGGCGCGACGTGCCCCACGTATCGCTGCGCAGACCCGCGCCCGAGCCGTCGCCGGCCTCCGGCGGCACCGTGTCCGACCCGCCGCCCCGGCAGTCCACGCGCAGCCTCCTCGTCACCGCCGCCCTGGTCGCGGCGATGGCCGGTGCGGGGGTGTCGGCGGCCGCGCTGCTGATGGGCGGCGGCGGGGACGGGAAACCGGCCTCGTCGAGCGCGCCGGGCACGCCCCGTACACCGGGCACCCCCTCCGGCACGCCCTCGTCGGCGTCCGGCACGCCCTCGACCCCGCCCACCGGCGCGGGCCCCACCGTCACGGTGACCGGCCACCGGACGCCGTCCGCCCGCAGCGCGCCCTCGGGCTACCGCATCGCCTCGGATCCGAACGGCTTCTCGCTCGCCGTGCCCGAAGGGTTCACGCGCGACCCGCAGGGCGAGCGGATCTTCTACCTGTCGTCGGGGGACACCTTCCGCATCGGCATCAAGGTGGCCGGTCCCGCGACGGGCGGTCCGCTCGGCGTGATGCGCCGGGCGGACGCCGACGGCCCCTCCAGCAACCCCGGTTACCGCGACGGCAGGGTCACACGGACCGTGCACGACGGAAACTCCGCCGCCCTCTGGGAGTTCACCTGGAACGGCTTCAGCACGGCGGAAGGCCCGCGGCACACCTACGACCTGTGCTGGGAGGAGGGCGGCCGGATGTACGACGTCTGGGTCTCCGCGCCGGTGGGCCGGCTGACGGAGGCGAAGGAGTACTTCGACGTGGCCGTGGACACGTTCGCGGCCTCGTAACCCCGTAAAGGGGAGATAAGGGATGAGGTGCGTCACGGGTCTGTGACCGGTGGGCGAAGAGGCTGGTTGGCCGGGCGTCCGCCGCGATACAGATGGGGGCATGAGCGACGACGGGGGAGTCCCTCGCGGGGGCGACGAGCCGACGAGTTTCGGTCTGCAACCACCTGGACGGGCGGTACGCGGCGGACAGCCGGGCGCCATGACCCCGGACCCGCCGGCCCCTGACCCGCACCTGGGTGCCACGGTGCCGGACGTGCCGTCGGCGGCCCTGGTTGCGGACCCCAGGAGCGCCGTGCCGGACCCGCGGCCGGGCGCCACGGTGCCTGAGCGGCGGGCGGAGGGCCCGGTCGCCGTGCCGTACCCGGGCAATCCGTATGCCACGCCTGCCCGGACCGTCGCGGCTCCTGTGGGGACTCCCGCGCCGGGGTCCCCGGAGGAGCCGGGGACGGGTCGCCTCATCGCCGGGCGCTATCGCCTGCTCGCCAAGCTGGGGCACGGCGGCATGGGCACGGTGTGGCGGGCCAGGGACGAGACCGTGGACCGCGAGGTCGCCGTCAAGGAACCGCGTGTCCCGGACCATCTTCCCGAGCGTGAACGGGCCACCGCGTACGAGCGGATGCGGCGCGAGGCCCGCGCGGCGGCCCGGCTCGACCATCCCGCCGTGGTGAACGTCCACGACGTCGCCGTCGTGGACGGACAGCCCTGGATCGTCATGGAGCTGGTGCGGGGCCGCTCGCTCGGCGACGCCCTCAGGGAGGGCACCCTCGGCAGCCGCGAGACCGCGCGCATCGGTCTGGAGGTCCTCGGCGCCCTGGAGGCGGCGCACGCGGCGGGCGTCCTGCACCGGGACGTCAAGCCGGACAACGTGCTCCTCGGCCCGCACGACCGTGTCGTGCTCACCGACTTCGGCATCGCCAGCATCGAGGGCGAGACGAATTTGACGGACACCGGCGGCTTCGTAGGCTCACCCGAGTACATCGCCCCGGAGCGGGTGCTGGGCGTGCGCCCGGGTCCCGCCTCCGACCTCTGGTCGCTCGGCGTGGTGCTCTACGCGGCCACGGAGGGCGTGTCGCCGTTCCGGCGCAGCAACACACCCGCCACGCTCCAGTCGGTCCTCAACGCGACACCGGCCGCGCCCGCCTCGGCGGGTGCCCCGCTCACGGAGGTCATCAACGGCCTGCTCGCCAAGGAACCGTCCCACCGTCCCGCGGCGGCCGACGTCCGGCGCCTCCTGGAGGAGGCCGTACGGCCGCCCGTCCTCGCGCCGACGCAGGTCACACGGAGGGAGGGCATCGCCGGCCCGGAGGGCACCCCGGCGCCCGGCGGAGGGGGCATCCGTATCGGCCGCAAGACCCTGATCGGTCTCGCGGCGGCGGTCGTCACGGCGGTCGCGGCGGCCGGGGTGACGGCGTACGTGGTCATCGCGGACCCCTTCGCCGGTCCGCTGCCCGACGGCTGGAAGAAGCGGCACGTGGCCGACGTCGCCGCGACGCTGGCGGTGCCCGCCGAGTACCAGGAGGGGACACCGGACCGGGCGTCGGACAAGGGCCACTGGGTCACGTACACCGACTGGAGCGGGAGCATCTGGATCGGGCTGAGCCTCGCCCTGAAGTCCGAGGACACCAGCAAGGTGATCAAGGACTCCGCCAGAGCCGAGATGTACGCGGACGACGGAACGTTCAAGGCGAGCGGTGCCTACAGCCTGAACATGCCGGCGGGGCCGCGGACGAAGCCGGACGCGAGGGCGACCTACCGGGGCCGGGAGTCCGCCGAGAACACGGTGACCTACAAGACCGACGACAGTCAGAATCCCCGTCCCCGCGAGGTGCGGCTCTTCTACTTCAAGTCGAAGGCCGGGGACATGTACAAGCTCACGATCAGCTATCCGGGCGACGGCGACTTCACCGCGCGGGGCCGCGAGGTCGCCGACGCGGCGATCGCGAACCTGGACGTCGACAAACCCTGAGAACCGATCGACGGGTGATCGTCGGACCGACAACGCCCTGATCAGCGCATTTACTGCCAGTGATCACTGGCAGTGTGTGAGCACTCCGTGAAAGGCCATTACCGACGGGTACCCAAAGGGAGCGAGGGGGCATACCCTGCGGCTCATGACGGACTCGCAGGCCGCGGAGCAGGCCACGGAAAGCAACGGCGCCGATGAGACGGCCGGTACCGACGCAGTGGCCGCCGCGGCCGCCGCGACCGACGCGGACCTGACGTCCGCCGCAGCGACCGCCGCGTCGGCTGACGCGGACCTCGCGACCGCCGCCCCGGCCGTCGTGGACGAGACGGCTGTCGTGGACGAGACCGCGGCCCCCGTCGCCCTCGGCACCAACCCCCTCGCCCCCGCCCCGGCCGGCGCCCGTACCGCCGCCGATGTGGTCACCCCCGAGCTCGTCGCGCAGCTCACCAAGGGAGTGACCGGGTCCGGGCGGACCGCCAACCACACGCCGTTCACCGGCGAGAAGCTCGCCGACGTGCCCGAGTCCACCCCTGCGGACGTCGAGAAGGCCTTCGAGCGGGCCCGTGCAGCCCAGGGCGCCTGGGCGGCCACTCCGGTCCGGCGCCGCGCCGCCGTCCTGCTCCGCTTCCACGACCTCGTGCTCGCCCGGCAGGCCGAGGTCCTGGACCTCATCCAGTTGGAGACGGGCAAGGCCCGGCTGCACGCCCACGAAGAGGTCCAGGCCGTCCTGGTCGCGGCGCGGCACTACGGACTCAAGGCGCCCTCCTACCTGCGCCCCAAGCGGCACGCGGGCGCGATACCGACCCTCACGAAGGTCACCGAGCTGCGTCACCCGCGCGGTGTCGTCGGGCAGATCGCGCCCTGGAACTACCCGCTGGAGCTGTCGGTCGGCGACGCGCTGCCGGCGTTCGTCGCGGGCAACGCGGTCGTCATGAAGCCCGACACCGAGACCTGCCTCACCGCCCTGTGGGCGCGCGATCTGCTCGTCGAGGCCGGGCTGCCCGCCGAGATCTTCCAGGTCGTCATCGGCGACGGACCGGTCGTCGGACCCGAGGTCGTCCGGCACGCCGACTACGTCTCCTTCACGGGGTCGACCCGCACCGGCCGTGAGGTCGCCCAGGGTGCGGCCGCCCGTCTCGTCGGCGTCTCCCTCGAACTCGGCGGCAAGAACGCCATGGTGGTCCTGGAGGACGCCGACCTCGACAAGGCCGCCGCCGGCGCCGTCCGGGCCTGCTTCTCCTCCGCCGGCCAACTCTGCATCTCCATCGAGCGGTTGTACGTCCACGAGTCCGTAGCCGACGCGTTCTCGGAGCGGTTCGCCGCCCGGACCCGGGCCATGCGGCTCGGCACGTCCCTCGCGTACGGGGCGGACATGGGCTCGCTGGTCGGCGAGCGCCAGCTCGAGACCGTGACGCGGCACGTCGAGGAAGCCGTCGCCAAGGGGGCCAGGGTTGTCGCCGGCGGTGTCGCCCGGCCCGACGTGGGCCCGTACTTCTACGAGCCCACCATCCTCGACGGAGTGGAGGCCCCGATGGCCGTCTGCGCCGAGGAGACGTTCGGCCCCGTCGTCTCCCTCTACCGCTTCAAGACCGAGGACGAGGTCGTCGAGCGCGCCAACTCCACCTCGTACGGCCTCAACTCCTCCGTCTGGACGAAGGACGGCCGGCGCGGTCGCGCGCTCGCGGCCCGGCTGCGCACCGGAACGGTGAACGTCAACGAGGGGTACGCGCCCGCGTACGGCAGTGTCCAGTCGCCGATGGGCGGCATGAAGGACTCCGGCCTCGGCCGCCGGCACGGCTCCGAGGGCATCCTCAAGTACACCGAGGCGCAGACCGTCGCCCACCAGCGGCTGCTGCCGATGGCGCCGTCCCTCGGCATGGACGACGAGAAGTACGCGGCGTTCATGAGCCGGAGCCTGAAGGTCATGAAGGCGCTCCGGCTGCGGTAGCCCCCCGTTCTCGAACGGATCCCCAACGGTTCTCAACGGTCTCAACGGTTCTGAACGGTCTCGACGGTCTCAACGAGGAGAGCGGCACGTGTCACAGGAGAGCTCTGTCCAGGAACAGCCGGACGAGGAGACGTACGACTACGACGTCGTCGTCGTGGGATCCGGCTTCGGCGGCTCCGTCACCGCGCTGCGGCTGACGGAGAAGGGGTACCGCGTCGGTGTCCTCGAAGCCGGCCGACGCTTCACCCGCGACACGCTCCCCAAGAACTCCTGGGACATCAAGAACTACCTCTGGGCCCCGCGGCTCGGCATGTACGGCATCCAGCGCATCCATCTGCTCGGCAATGTGATGGTGCTCGCCGGCGCGGGCGTGGGCGGCGGTTCGCTCAACTACGCCAACACCCTCTACGTACCGCCGAAGCCCTTCTTCGAGGACCCGCAGTGGAAGGACATCACCGACTGGGAGGAGGAGTTGACGCCGTACTACGACCAGGCCAAGCGCATGCTGGGCGTGCGGCTCAACCCGACCACGACCCCGTCGGACGTCCACCTCAAGGCCGCCGCGGAGCGCATGGGGGTCGGCGACACCTTCCACATGGCGCCGGTCGGCGTCTTCTTCGGCGACGGGCAGGACGCGGACGGCGCTGCCGGGGCGAAGCCCGGTGAAGAGGTCTCCGACCCGTACTTCGGCGGCGTCGGGCCCGCGCGCAAGGCCTGCACCGAGTGCGGCGAATGCATGACCGGCTGCCGTCACGGCGCCAAGAACACCCTCAACGAGAACTATCTGCACCTCGCCGAGAAGACGGGCGCCGTCGTCCATCCCATGACGACGGTCGTGTCCGTCACCGACGACTCGCGCGGCGGCTACGCCGTGCAGACCCTCCCGACCGACAACCGGCGCAAGGGGCAGGGGCGGACGTTCACGGCGCGCCGGGTCGTTCTCGCGGCCGGCACCTACGGTACCCAGACGCTGCTGCACCGCATGAAGGCCGGCGGTCAGCTCCCTCGTCTGTCGAAGAGGCTCGGCGAGCTGACCCGCACCAACTCCGAGGCGCTGGTGGGCGCGCAGACCGACGACCGCCGCTACCGCAAGGCGCACGGGACGAAGGCCGACTTCACCCGGGGCGTGGCCATCACCTCCTCGATCCACCCGGACGCGGACACCCACATCGAACCCGTCCGCTATGGCAAGGGCTCCAACGCGATGGGCGGCATGTCCATCCTCCAAGTCCCCTACGCCGAGGGCTCGTCGAGGGTGGCCGGCTGGTTCGTCAACGCGGTCCGGCATCCGCTGCTCGTGCTTCGGTCGCTCTCCAACCGCCGCTGGTCCGAACGCACCATCATCGGGCTGGTGATGCAGTCCCTCGACAACTCCCTGACGACGTATCTCAAGCCGAAGGGCGCGGGCAAGGGGCTGTTGACGGCACGTCAGGGGCACGGTGCGCCCAACCCCAAGCAGATCAAGGCGGCTTCGCAGGCCGCCTCGGTACTGGCCGAGGAGATCAACGGCTTCCCGGGCAGCAATGTCGGCGAGCTGATGGGCACCCCGCTCACCGCGCACTTCCTCGGCGGCTGCCCGATCGGCGCCGGCGCCGAGGAGGGCGTCATCGACCCCTACCACCGGCTCTACGGCCACCCGGGCATCTCCGTCGTCGACGGCGCCGCCGTCTCCGCGAACCTCGGCGTCAACCCGTCGCTCACCATCACCGCGCAGGCCGAGCGGGCCATGTCGTTCTGGCCGAACAAGGGCGAGGCCGATCCGCGTCCGGCGCCGGGCGCCTCGTACGAGCGTCTCAAGGCGGTGGAGCCGCACCGTCCCGTCGTTCCCGCGGACGCCTTCGGCGCACTGCGGCTGCCGTTCCTGGGTATGCCGGCGATGCCGCCGAAGCCGTAGCCCCGGCGGCCGCCCCGGCCGCGAGAATCCGTACAGCGAGGCCCCGTACAGCCGTCCGGTGAAAGCCCGTACAGCGAAAGCCCGTACAGCGAAAAGAAGGACCTGCGCCCCCCTCCGAGCGCAGGTCCTTCTCTTCGTACGTGACCGACGCGCGCGAGCGGTCGTGTCGGCTTGCGGTGTTACGCGTTCGCGCCGGCCTTGCGGCGACGGACGACGACCAGCGCACCGGCACCGGCGACGACGGCGATACCGCCGGCGAGGCCGATCATCGGCAGCGCGGAGCTGGAGCCCGTCTCGGCGAGGCTTCCGTCGACCGAGGGCGTGTTGCTCTTGTCGGCGGGCTTGTCCGAGACCGGAACCTTGCCGCCACCCTGCGGCTTGGTGCCGTCGGTGTCCGTGCCGGCCGCGACGATCTGGAACTTGTAGGCGACCTCGCCGTAGCCGACGCACTCCGAGTCGGCGTCGCCGTAGATGCTGGCGCCGAGGGAGAAGCCGGCGCCGACCGGGGCGCTGGACTTCACGTTGATGCGGAGCGGGATGTCGACCTCGTAGTCGGGCTTGAGCTCGTCGGTGTAGCCGACGAAGCCGACCGCGTACCCGTCCTCGTCGACGTTCTCCCAGACCTTGTCGTCCGGGTTGTACGCCTGGAGCTGGACCTGCTTGCTCTTGAACATGTCCTCGCCGTTCTTGTCGGGCGAGGCGCCCGCGAAGAAGCCGAGGTCGGTCAGGGTGGAGTCCGAGTTGTTCAGGACGTCCAGGGAGAACTTGTGCCATCCGCTGCCCGCCGCGATCTTGCCGGGGAGGCCGTTGATGGAGACCTGGACCTTGGAGTCCGAGCAGTCGGACGGCTCGGGCTCGGGGGACTCCGACTCCGAAGCAGAGGCGCTCGGCGAGGCCGAGGACGACGCCGAGGCGGAGTCGCTCGGGGCCGGAGCGGACGCGGAGGTGGAGGCCGAGGCGGACGCGGAGGCCGACGCCTCGTCGGTCGCCTCGGGGGTCGACTCGCTCGGGCTCGGCGACGCCGACTCGGTCGCGGACTCGGACACGCTCGCACTCGGGGACGGTTCTTCCGCGAACGCGGCCGGCGCGACCGACAGCAACGCGAGCGGTGCTATGACAGCCGTCGCGGCCGCAGTGGCCATGGCACGGCGAAGCTTCATGAAGACCTCGGTGATCCAGTGCGCCGCGAACTCGGCGCGACTATGGAGTTTGTGGGTGGCCGTCCGCGTGTGGGCGCGGATGTGACCGTTGGTTCTGCAGATGAGACCGGCGAAGTCTGAGAATGGTTGTCCTGGATCTGACGAGATTCTTATGTGTGCTGGGTCACATCCATGTGCGGCTTGCGCACGCCCGTTCGAGACACTTAGAAAGAGCTTCGTGTCTGATCAACAGCCCGGGGAATCCGGGGAGCCGACGGTTCCTGACGACGTGTGGGAGCGCTTCGCGCGCGACAGCGAGCGCGACATCCGCGCCTCGGCCCCCAAGGAGCCGTCCGCCCGGGCGCGCATGGTGACGGAACGGCTGCGCCTGCAGGACGAGCGGGAGGCCGCGCGGGCCGCCCGCCGGACCGCCCGCAAGGAGGCGCGTCCGGCCACGCGGCCCGAGGGCTGGCGGACGGGTCCCGCCTGGCGGGAGATGGACGGGCGTGCCGCCCGGCGCCGCAGACTGTGGGCGATCCTCGGGGTCCCGCTCGCCGTCGCCGTGGCCGTCGTCGCGATGAAGCCGTCCCTGCTGCCCGGCGACCTCTTCGGCACCTCGTCCGCGTCCTCTTCCGCCTCCGCGTCGGCCGGCCCCGAACTGCCGGCCGAGACCGCCGCCCCGACCGCGCCGCCCACCGCCGCGGCCTCGCGGACACCCACCAGGCAGAGGCCGTTCGCCGGGTCACCCGCCGAGCGCTGGGCCGGCGGCGCCGACGCCGTCGTCGTCCCGGCGGCCGAGCCGGTCGGCGCCTTCACCAAGGCGCAGGTGGCCACCGCGCTGCGGCAGACCAAGAATCTGCTCGTCGGGGCCAACCTCGACCCCGGGACCCTGCGCGGTGAGCGTCCGAAGGCGGCCATCGCCGTGCTCGATCCCAAGCAGCCCGGCATGATCGCGGACATCGACCGCCGACTGAACTCCCCGGACGAGGGGCACAATCCGCTGAACCTGTTCAGCCGCTTCGACCCGCGCGAGGTGCGCCTCGTCGGCACGGTGATCAAGGTGCGCGGCAGGATCACGTTCGAGGAGGGCAAGAAGGGGGGCGTGGCCATCCACGCCGACTACACCTTCGTCTACCCGGTGTCCCCTGCCCAGGGGAACGAGAACGAGGTGACCCGCACCATCGTGCGCCGTGTCTGGGACGTCGAGCTCCTCGACCCCAGGAAGTACCTGGTCACGCCGGGCAGACTGACGGTCGAGAAGCACGACGAGAACATCGGCAACTCCGCCTGCGACGTCTACGACGGATTCCTGCATCCGCAGTTCGACTCGGCGGCCGCTCCCAGCGGCGCGGCGCCGACCGGTCCGACCACCGATCCGTACGACCGCAGCGGTGGCCTCGGGTCCTCCTCGGCCGGATGCGGCACCGTGTCCCGGACCTGACGGCTCGAACGGGTCCGTCGGACGGCCCCGGGCGTCCCCGGGGCCGGCCGTTCTCTTGAGTGACCGGGCTGCTGTCCCCTGCCGTCCGGTCACACGACCTGGAGCGAGGTCCCACGACGCACGGCACGATCCGCACGTCTCATCGCTCCAGTGAAGCCACGCGTGGTTCCTTCGGGCCCGCCCCTGGCTGACACGGACACCAGAAGAAACGAAGTCCGCGGCACCCCGGATACGCGCCGTACGGGTGAGAGGGGATGCGTACGTGCGTACGCCGGGTGCGGGTCTCAGATCCGGCCGCGGCACAGTTCGAGCAGGATCATGGCCAGCGAGGTGCCCGGCTTGCCGAGCGCGTCCCGGTAGTGGCCGAGGATCTCCATCTCGCGGGAGAGGTTCACCCGGCGGCCGCCGGACGTGATCCGCGCCTCCTGGATCACGGCCGAGACGGCCATCCGTTCCTGCACGAGACCGATGATCCGGTCGTCGAGGGCGTCGATGCGTTCACGGGCACCGGTGATCACGTCGGCGGCCTCGTCGGTGCGGGCGCCGGTCTTGTCGAGTACGTCGGCCATGGTGGGGCTCCTCGGTAGAAGGGGTGCCCCGGAGCGACCCGGCCCGGAAACGGCAGACGCCCCGGGCCTTGTCGGCCCGGGGCGCCTGGGAAGTCGCTTGTCAGTTGCTCAAGCAGCACGACCATGGCAGCCGGTGGGCCGGTTGCCATAGGTAAACAGGAAGGTCGTGTGCGTGAGCATGTCGGCAGTATGCACGCCCGCGGCGGCGGCGGCCAAGACGGTTCGGATGGTGAGACCCGGCGTCCGGAACCCCGTGGGCGCCGGGCCCCCCGCGGCCCCCGGTAGAATCGGCCGTACACACCCTTTTGCTCACCGCCGGAAGGCAGACCGTGCCAGAAGCGTCCCCCGCCGCCCCCGACACCGTCCTGGTCGTCGACTTCGGTGCGCAGTACGCCCAGCTCATCGCCCGTCGCGTCCGTGAGGCCCGGGTCTACAGCGAGATCGTGCCGAGCACCATGCCGGTCCAGGAGATGCTCGCCAAGAACCCGGCCGCGATCATCCTCTCCGGCGGTCCCTCGTCGGTCTACGCGGAGGGCGCCCCGCGCCTGGACCGCGAGCTCTTCGAGGCGGGCGTCCCCGTCTTCGGCATGTGCTACGGCTTCCAGCTGATGGCCACGACCCTCGGCGGCACGGTCGACAACACCGGCTCCCGCGAGTACGGCCGTACGCCGCTGCACGTCTCGAAGTCCGGCTCCACCCTGTTCGAGGGCACCCCGGACGAGCAGCCGGTCTGGATGTCGCACGGCGACGCCTGCTCCGCCGCACCCGAGGGCTTCACCGTCACGGCCTCCACGGACGTCGTCCCGGTCGCCGCCTTCGAGAACGACGAGAAGAAGCTCTACGGCGTCCAGTACCACCCCGAGGTCATGCACTCCACGCACGGCCAGCAGGTTCTGGAGCACTTCCTCTACCGCGGCGCGGGTCTCACCCCGTCCTGGACCACCGGCAACGTCATCGACGAGCAGGTCGCCCTCATCCGCGAGCAGGTCGGCACCAAGCGCGCCATCTGCGGTCTGTCCGGCGGAGTGGACTCGGCGGTCGCCGCGGCCCTCGTCCAGAAGGCCATCGGCTCCCAGCTCACCTGCGTGTACGTCGACCACGGTCTGATGCGCCAGGGCGAGACCGAGCAGGTCGAGAAGGACTTCGTCGCCGCGACCGGCGTTCAGCTCAAGGTCGTGGACGCCGAGGAGCGCTTCCTCACCGCGCTCAAGGGTGTCTCGGACCCCGAGGAGAAGCGGAAGATCATCGGGCGCGAGTTCATCCGCGTCTTCGAGCAGGCCCAGGCGGAGATCATCGCCGAGGCCGCCGAGGGCGAGGACGTCGCGTTCCTGGTCCAGGGCACGCTCTACCCGGACGTGGTCGAGTCCGGCGGCGGCACCGGCACCGCGAACATCAAGTCCCACCACAACGTGGGCGGCCTCCCCGAGGACCTGGAGTTCCAGCTCGTCGAGCCGCTGCGCAAGCTGTTCAAGGACGAGGTCCGGATGGTCGGCCAGGAGCTCGGCCTGCCGGACGAGATCGTCCAGCGCCAGCCGTTCCCCGGCCCCGGCCTCGGCATCCGGATCGTCGGCGAGGTGACCAAGGAGCGTCTCGACCTGCTCCGCCAGGCCGACGCCATCGCCCGCGAGGAGCTGACCGCCGCCGGTCTCGACCGGGACATCTGGCAGTGCCCGGTGGTCCTGCTCGCGGACGTGCGCAGCGTCGGCGTCCAGGGCGACGGCCGGACCTACGGCCACCCGATCGTGCTCCGTCCGGTGTCCAGCGAGGACGCCATGACGGCCGACTGGTCGCGGCTGCCCTACGAGGTCCTGGCGAAGATCTCGACCCGCATCACGAACGAGGTCGCGGACGTCAACCGCGTCGTGCTCGACGTGACGAGCAAGCCCCCGGGCACCATCGAGTGGGAGTAGTCCCCTCCCGAGGGGAGTCCCGAGGGGGAGTCCCGCCGGGGGAGTGACCCTTCCCCTCAGGTCCGCTTGAGCGTGCGCACCGGCGCGCCGGGCTTCCAGACCTGGACGACGAGATACGTCTCGTCCTCGACACAGGTCCGTGTGACCTCCGTCAGCTCGGTGCGGAAGAGGTGGAACGGCTCCGGCGGTTCCACCTCTTTCACGTACGCCGCCTTGGCGGGGACGCCGTCGCCCACCTCGACCGCCCGCCCGCTGATCCGTACGTCGCCGCCGCCCATGTCCGTACCGGCCCCCGGGTTCGCCTGGAGCGCGAAGCGCGGGTCGCGGCGCAGGTCGAGCACCTTGAGGGAGTCCGGCATCATGCCGAGCCACAGCTCGCCGTCCAGGAAACGCACCTCGATGCCGGAGGTGCGGGGCGAGCCGTCCCTGCGGAGGGTCGCGAGGACGTGGTGGGTGAAGGCGCCGAAGCGCTGTTCGACGGTGCCGGCGAAGGCCGGTTCGGCGGTGGAGAGTGCTGCCCAGTTCATGCCGCGAGTCTGACGCGCATACCCGACATCTCCTGTCGGGTATTGCCTGTGTTCCTCGGCGTTCCACATTTTTCTCTCACGGAACACCCCTGTTCTCCTGCGCTGACCCCGGGTAACTTCCGCTCGTACCGAACACGCCAGTGCTGGAGGACATATGCACGGGTCCACTCCGCCGCTGCCCCGCCCCACCGACCAGCTCCGCTTCGCCATGCCGCCGATGCACGAGTCGCTGGACGACGAACGGCGGCACCGCAAGGAGCGGCTGGCCGGCGCGTTGCGGCTGTTCGGCCGGCTCGGTTTCGAGGACGGCGTCTCCGGACACATCACGGCGCGCGACCCGGAGTACAGCGACTGCTTCTGGGTCAACCCGTTCGGCATGCCGTTCAAGCACGTCACCGTCGGCGACCTGGTCATGGCCAACCAGGAGGGCCAGGTGATCGAGGGCCGCTACCACGTGAACCAGGCCGCGTTCACCGTGCACTCCCAGGTCCACGCGGCCCGCCCCGACGTCGTCGCCGTCGCCCACTGCCACTCCGTGCACGGCCGCGCCCTCGCCGCCCTCGGCGACCTGCTCGACCCGATCACCCAGGAGAGCTGCGCCTTCTACGAGGATCACGCGCTGTACGACGCCTACTCCGGGGTCGCCGTCGACGCCGAGGAGGGCCGCAGGATCGCGTCCGCGCTGGGCACCCGCAAGGCGCTGGTGCTGCGCAACCACGGGCTGCTGACCGTCGGGGACTCGGTGGACGCGGCGGCCTGGTGGTTCCTGTCCATGGAACGGTCGAGCCAGGTCCAGCTCAGCGCGAAGGCCGCCGGCCGGCCCCTCGTCATCGACCACAAGCAGGCGGTCGCCACCCGCGAACAGCTCGGCGGCGACCTGGTGGCGTGGATCAACTACCAGCCCCTGTGGCAGGACATCAGCCGCAGCGAGCCCGATCTGCTCAGCTAGGGCGACGGATCTGGCCCATCTCCCCGTACGTCCGCCGGAACGGCCGGTCAACAAGGGGTAACTCGCTTCACCCGCGCCGAACCGACCTGGCGCGTGCGCGGGGTGCCGAGTACGGCACAATTCGCTTTCGTCACAGGAGAGTTGTCGGGTGGGGGCGCGGCAGCCGGATGTTCGTGACATTCCGGCTCTACGGAGTGTGTTCTGGCGCGGGAAGGCGGCAGTGGGCGTGGCGGTGCAGGAGGCGAGACACGGTGCGGGGCACGGTGCCGGGCCGGGGTCCGGGTCGGGCACCGGGCGGAGCGGTGGCTCCGGTGGGGGTCCTGGTGGCGGGCCGGTCGGTGAGCCGGGCGGGGGGCCCGGCGGGCACGAGGGCGGCTGTACGTGCGGGGACTGTCCGCACGGGGCGCGTACGGGGCACCGGCGGGCCGTCGCCGCGTTCCTCGCCAAGCGCGACGCGCTGGCGTCCGGGCAGGGGCTGCCCGCCGGTGTCGCGCACTCCGCCTCCGCGTCCCGGCAGTGGGTGTCCGACGAACTCACCCAGTCCGCCGACCTCGTGGCCGAACGCGGGCGTCTCGAGGGCGAGGCGTGGCTGTTCCGGCTGTGGCGGTACACCGCGTACACCGTCTGGGCCGCCGTCGTCGTCCTCCTGCTCGTGCAGGCGCTCACCGCGATCGGGGCCGGCTGGACGGCGGCACGGACGGCGGGGCTGCTCGCCGCGGTCGTGCTGGCCGGGCTGCTGACCGGGGCGGCCTGGCTGCACCGGGCGCGGGGCGGGGCCCTCGCGCCGGTCGTCGGCGAGGACAACCGGCTCTCCACCTCCCGGGCGGTGGCCGCCGGGTGGGTGCTGCTCGTGGTGTACGCGGTGCTCGTGCTGGTGGGCCAGCTCGTCGCGGCCTCCGCGCCCGGCCGCCGGGACGAACTCATCGCCGGGTTCGAACTCGCCCGGGCCGCCGGGGTCGTGACCGTCGTCGCCGTGGTCTGCGGGGTCGCCGTGCTCGTGCGGCGGGTGGTCGGGCTGAGGGTACTGGGGCAGCGGCTCCAGAAGATCCGCGCCGACCGGCCGCGGGCGGCGGACCTGCTCACCGACGACTCGGGGCGCGGTGGCTTCGCCGACATCCAGTACGTCGTGATCAGCGGGGTCGCTCTCGTCTTCGCGGCGGTGCGGCTGGCTCGGCGGCCGTCGCAGTTGCCCGATCTTCCGTGGGGGCTGGCCCTGTTGGTGCTGGTGTCCGCCGCGACCTATCTCGCCGGGAAGTACGCCGAGGGCGGGCGGCCGGTGATTCTCTCCGTGGTCCGGTCCCGTGAGGCGGGCGATCTGGACGCGCCCATCCGGACCGGGGACGACATCGAGATCCGGGGTGCCGGGTTCGTGCCGCCCGGGGCGCAGAGCGCGGACCGGTTGTCGCGGATGGTCGTGCGGATCGGGGCGGTGCATGTGCATGTGCCGTTGGTGCCGGTGTCCGGGGGGTTCAGCAATCCCACGGACGCGGTGCTGACGGTGCCTGTGCCGGTGGATGTGGAGCCGGGGCGGGTTGAGGTGCAGGTGGTGACGGCGGCGGGGGTCGAGACGAACCGGTACGAGATCGACGTGACGGACTGAGCCGGCGCTCGCGGGTCCGGGCCCGGGTTCGGGTTCGGGTTCAGCTCCGGTGGGTGGGTCGGGGCCGTGCCGGTGCATCAGCCCGTCGCCGTTGGGTGAGGGGTGGGCGTCGGTGGCGACGGGCATCGATGTACCGGC
>NZ_JBSFZS010000035.1:0-69106 GCF_053600395.1 Streptomyces sp. NPDC005070
TCGTCGTCCACCGTGCCGGGCAGCAGTGCGTCGCTGAACGAACCGAGCGGGATGTCACCGAGGGTCGCGGTTCCCGTCGCCGGGCAGACGGGAATTGTCAGACAGGCCCCAGGGCCATGGGCCGGCCGCGCTCCGACGTCGCTCGATGACCGCGGCCCTGCGCGGGTATCGAGCCACGATGAGGCGTGTGTGGCTGCAGTGGCGCTCCACCTGACGGCCCTCGCTCTCTGGTGAGAGGCGCTCTCGCCGTGTAACGTCGCCGCCAGATGTCGTGGTTCGCAGTACCTGCCCGCGCCGTGGTGCGGGCGTTTTGCTGTGCAGTGCCCGAGGACCAGGACGACTACCTCCGGGTCCGCGCGGTGCGGACCCGTCATCGAGTGAGAGGCACTGGCATGGCCAGCGGAACTGTCAAGTGGTTCAACGCCGAAAAGGGCTTCGGTTTCATCGCGCAGGACGGCGGCGGCCCCGACGTCTTCGCGCACTACTCCAACATCAACGCCAGTGGCTTCCGTGAGCTCCAGGAAGGCCAGGCCGTGACGTTCGACATCACCCAGGGCCAGAAGGGCCCGCAGGCGGAGAACATCACCCCCGCCTGATCCCGCGTCACGCCGCCACGGCGCCTCGTCAGACATCCACGATCGAGGCGCCGTGCCGTCGGCGGACGGCCAAGGCCCGCCGTTCTCCCCAAGAGGGGCGGCCCGGCCACGTACTGACACGGCGGCAGCGTGCGACACGCCCACGGGCGGGCACGTACCCGCCCTTTCCGGCGCCCCCGGCGCCGATGCCCCGACGGCCCCGTAGTGGCTGTCCTCCCTCGTCAGCGCCCCACCGCCTCGCGCGGGTCGTGCCGAGGCGCACGACCTCTTGCGGTCCGGCCGTCGACGAGGGTCCCGCCGATACCCGCTCGGCACGGCGATGATTCCCCCACCGGCTCGACGGCATTTCTGCTTCCCGGGCCCCGTCCCGCGGACCCGGATCTCGGATCCCCGCCTCCCGGCTCCCGCTCTTCCGGCGTGCTCCTGAGGCCGTCACACAGGCCGGTCCGGACCGGAAGGGCGTTACTCACTTTCGGGTGACGGCCCGGTGTGCTGCGGTGACATGAAGGATGCCCGGCTATGGCCTAAATGCTGTAGGAGTACGGGAGTTGGCGATGACGAGCCGTCACTCATCAGCTTTCGGCAGTTAAAGGGCCGATACAAGTATCTGTAACCGACATGTCCGTAATCCGTAACAGCGGTCGGGTGTCACCCGTCTTGGGCGTGGATGTGCAGCAAGTTATGAGTCCTCGGCCACCGGGCCGGGACTCGCACAGGGTCGCACCGTGCGGGTTCCCCGAGAGGGGTGCCCGCACGGGGTGTGCCGGCTCTCGAACCTTGAGGAGCATTCATGTCCGTTTCCACGTCTGTCACTGCCCGTCGCATGGTGGCCGCCGCTCTGGCGGCCGGCGCTCTGGTCGGCTCCGCGTCCGTGTCGGCCTCGGCCGCCGATCCGCGCTTCGACCGCTCGCACGTCGCCATCAGCAGGGTCCAGAGCGACGCGCCGGGCTTTGACGACCGCTCCGCTCGTTCTCTGAACGCGGAGTGGGTGGAAATCACCAACTCGGGGCGCCGCGGCATCAACCTGGACGGCTGGACGCTGTCGGACCGTGACGGCAACCGCTACACCTTCAACCACTACCGTCTGGCCGGTCGTTCCACCGTCCGCGTTCACACCGGCTACGGCCGTGACACCAGCCGTGACCTCTACCAGGACCGCCGCAACGAGGTCTGGGACAACCGTTCCGACGCCGCCACGCTGCGCACCGAGCGCGGCCGCTTCGTCGACAGCGTCTCCTGGGGCCGGCACCACGACCGTGACGACAACCGCGGTCACGGCCGTGACGACCACCGTGGTCACGGCCACGACGACCACCGCGGTCACGGCGGCCACTGAACAACCCCTGACGGCACACCTGTTCAGGGCCGGATGATGGTGGATGACCGGCCGAGGGCCGGACGCCGCCAGACCCCGTGATCACTCGGCCCGCCGGACGGCTTCGCTGAGGAGGACCCGCACCGCACGGTGCGGGTCCTCCGCGTATGCGGGTGTCTCAGGCGGGCCCCATCCCCGTGCCGCCGAGCAGCAGGCTCACGTCCACCGCCGCCACGACGACCGCCGTCGCGAACGCCAGCCGCTCCCGGCGCCGTCCCAGCACCGTCCCCGTCACCGCCACCAGGAGGACCAGGGCCAGCGCCGTCACCTCGCGTCGGCCGGGCGGTCCCGGGGGCCCCAGGGCGAGCAGCGCGGACGCGATCACCAGCGGCACCGGAAGCAGCAGCCGCGCACGGTCCGGTCCAAGACGCTGCGGCCACCCCCGTACCCCCGTCGCCAGGTCACCCCGGATGTCCGGAAGGACATCGCCCAGATGCGCTCCGATCCCCAGCAGCGCACCGGCGCCGAGCACCCACCACGGCGGCCACGGCCGGCCCGGCAGCCCGAGCCTCACGAAGGCGGGCAGCGCGGCGAACCCCAGCGCGTAGGGCGCCCAGGACCAACGGGTCGTCTTGAGCCGCAGGTTGTACGCCCACGCCGCGCCGACCGCGCCCAGGTGCACGGCCCCCGCCCAGAGGCCGCAGAGGAGCGAGAGGGGTACGCACAGGGCCAGCGCCGCGTACGCGGCGGCCCACACCCGGCCCACCCCGATCGCGCCGTCCACGACGGGCTTGCCACGGCGGCCGGCCGCGATGTCCCGCCGCGCGTCGAACGCGTCGTTGCACCAGCCGACGGACAACTGACCCGCGAGCACCGCGGCCCACACCAGAACACAACCCCCGGGTCCTCGGCCGCTGATCACGGCCAGGGCCGCTGTCAGCGTCGTGACGGCCAGGACTGCGCCCGGGTGGCACGCCCGGGCCAGACCGGCCGGCAGGCCGCTCCCGCGCCCCGCGCTGTCACCGGCCGTCGTGTGCTCGGGAGTACCCACCCGCCGATGGTAGGAGGCCGGGTCGAGGCAGCCGGGGCGCGCCACGGGACGAACGGCCGGACGGGCGATCCCTGGTGGCGCGGCGCCGGTCCGGGGAAGGCCTGTTGGGCAGCCCACCCCAGCCGGTTCGGACGGGAGCCCTATGACGCGGATCGCCGCTGTTCACGGAACCCTCGCGCCGCACCGCTACGACCAGTCCGAGATCACCGACATGGTGGCCCGCAGATGCCTGCGCGTCGGAGCCGACCGCCACGCGCTCGACCGGCTGCACCGCGCCGCGAAGGTCCGTGGCCGCCACATGACACTCCCGCTCGAAGAGTACGAGGCACTGGACGGATTCGGCGCCGCGAACGACGTGTTCATCCAGACCGCGACGGACATGGGCACCAAGGCCGTCCGGGAGGCACTGCGTCTGGCCGGTCTGTCCGCGGCCGACGTGGACCTGCTGGTCTTCACCTCCGTAACCGGCATCGCCGCGCCCTCCGTAGACGCCCGGGTCGCGGGCCGCCTCGGAATGAGGCCGGACGTCAGGCGCGTGCCGATGTTCGGCCTGGGCTGCGCCGGGGGCGCCGCGGGGCTGTCCCGCATGCACGACTGTCTGCTGGGGCGCCCCGAACAGGTGGCGGTGCTGCTGTCGGTGGAGCTGTGCTCGCTGACCTTCCAGCGCGACGACGCCTCCCTGGCCAACCTGGTCGCCACCGGTCTGTTCGGTGACGGCGCCGCCGCGGTGGTGGCGTGCGGTTCGCGTCGTGCGGGCGAAGCCGCGGGTCCCACGATCGTGGACACACGCAGCCGGCTGTATCCCGACACCAGTCGCATCCTGGGCTGGGAGGTCAAGGACTCGGGCTTCCAGGTCGTTCTGGACGCCGAGATCCCCGACGTGGTGCGCCGTCATCTCGCCGACGACGTCCAGGGGTTCCTGGGCGACCACGGACTGAAGACGAAGGACGTGAGCGCGTGGGTGTGCCATCCCGGCGGGCCCCAGATCCTGGAGGCCGTCGCCGACGCACTCGAACTTCCCGACGGCGCGCTGGATGTGACGTGGCGTCACCTGGCCGACGTGGGCAACCTCTCCTCGTCGTCCGTGCTGCACGTCCTGCGCGACACCCTGGCCACCCGCCGCCCGCCCGCCGGCACCCCGGGTCTGCTGCTGGCGATGGGACCCGGCTTCGCCTGCGAGATGGTGCTGCTGCGCTGGTAGGCCGCCCGGCGCACGACATGGAACGGTGGGACACGGACACATGGACTGGTACGCACTGCTGGTGGCCGCCGTCGCCGCCGAACGGGTCGGCGAACTCGTCGTCGCCCGTCGCAACGAGCGCTGGAGCAGAGCGCGCGGCGCGATCGAGGTGGGCCGGGGCCACTACCCGGCGATGGTCGCCCTGCACACCGCCCTGCTGCTCGGCTGCCTGGCCGAGGTGTGGCTGGCCGACCGGCCCTTCGTCCCGGCGCTCGGCTGGTCCATGCTGGCCGTGCTCACGGGCGCCCAGGCCTTGCGCTGGTGGTGCATCGCCACCCTGGGGTTTCGCTGGAACACCCGGGTGATCGTCGTGCCCGGTCTGCCGCTCGTGGCTCGTGGCCCCTACCGGCTGCTGCGGCATCCGAACTACGTCGCCGTCGTCGCGGAAGGAGCGGCCCTCCCGCTGGTGCACACCGCCTGGGTCACGGCGGTCGCCTTCACGCTGGCCGACGCCGTCGTGCTCACGGTACGCATCCGGTGCGAGAACCGGGCTCTGGCCGGTGTGGCTCCCTCGTTCGGGTCCGTTCCGGCGTGATCGACGTCCTGGTGGCCGGTGGCGGCCCCGCCGGTCTGGCCGCCGCGATCCACAGCGCGCTGGCCGGCCTGGAGGCGGTGGTCGTCGAGCCGCGGACCGCCCCGGTGGACAAGGCCTGCGGGGAGGGCGTCATGCCCAGCGGCGTCGCCGGGCTGCGGGTGCTGGGCGTCGAGCCGGCGGGGAGGGAGCTGCGTGGAATCCGGTACGTGGCCGGCACGGCTCGCGCCGAGGCGTCCTTCCACGGCCCCAGTGGCCTGGGCATCCGCCGTACCGAGCTGCACCGCGCGCTGCACGAGCGCGCGCTCGGCCTCGGGGTACGGATCGTGCCGGGCAGGGTGGGGGAGGTGCGCCAGAGCGCGGACTCCGTCAGCGCCGCGGGTCTCACGGCGCGCTGGCTGATCGCCGCCGACGGACTGCACTCCACCGTCCGCCGCGGCCTGGGGCTGGAACTGCCCGGCGGCGCGCACCGGCGCTACGGGCTGCGCCGGCACTACCGCGTCGAGCCCTGGACCGACTTCGTGGAGGTCCACTGGTCCGGCGTCGGCGAGGCCTACGTGACCCCCGTCGCCGACGACCTGGTCGGCGTCGCGGTCCTCAGCCGGGTCCGGCGCGGCTACGACGATCACCTGCACGACTTCCCGGACCTCACCGCGTCGTTGCGCGCGGCCGGGGCCGGGGCCGGGGCCGGGGCCGGGGCCGGGTCCGGGTCCGGGTCCGGAGCAGGAGCAGGAGCCACGGGCGTGCGAGGGGCCGGGCCGCTGCTCCAGCGCGTGCGCCGCAGGGTCGCCGGACGCGTCCTGCTGGTCGGCGACGCGGCGGGCTACGTCGACGCTCTCACCGGAGAGGGGATCGCCCTCGGCCTCGCGACGGCCGGTGCCGCCGTCCGCTGCCTCACGGCCGGGCGGGTACGGGAGTACGAGCGGGCGTGGGCCCTGCTCACCCGGCGCCACCGCCTGCTGACCGGCGCCCTCCTGGCCGCGAGCCGCCACCCCGGCACCGCCCGCCTGGTCGTCCCGACGGCGTCCCGCCTCCCCCCGCTCTTCACCGCCGCGGTCCGCGCGCTGCAGTAACCGGTGGAGCGCCCGTACGGCGGTTCCGGGGTTCGGGGGAGGGCGGGAAGCCGCCTCACGCGGACTTCGACACCGACATCCTCGCCCCCCGCTCTCGGTACCGCGCGGGGGACCGGCGGCGGGAGTGGTCCGCGTGCGGGATCGCCGACCACGGACCGAATGTGGCGCGGTCCGGCCATCACCCGCATCGTCACGAACGAGAGGGGTACTTGCGCGTCACGCCAGACACACGCGAGGAAGCGAGGACGCCATGACCGAGCCCCGCCCGACAGGCCCCGGGACCGGTGAGGGGCCGATGCCGAAGCCCATCCCGAGGGACCTTCCCGATCAGCAGGCCGAACCCGGCGAGGACCCTCTGGACGTCGTCGGAGTACCCGGGCCGTCGACCGGGAGCCACCGGCCCGAGGCGGACGGGCGCGCCCGGCACTCCGGCACCTCCCGCCCCGAGCACCCGGCGACGGACGAGTCGTCCGCCTGACACCCCCGCGTGCCGGGAGCACCGCGCAGAGCCCCACGTACTCCGTTGTGCCCCGGCGGAAAGGAGAGCGACCTGTGGTCACCGTGTCCCTCACCGGCACGTCCAGGAACGACGCCGGCATCGTCTTCGACGTCCTGCGGACGGCGTTCCCCACCGACCCGCCCTTCGACGACGTACCCGAGGATCCGCCGGGATCCCGGCCATCGGCGTGGACCGCGGAGTTCGCGCCCACCGACGAGCGCATCCCGACCGGCCCGGCTCCGCTGGACGGCCCGGTCAGCGCGACGCTGCGGGGCGGCCACCTCGCCGTGGACTTCCTGTGCGAGGCGCTGAACGGCGCGTTCGCCGTGCAGGAGCGGGGCACGGCGTCGGGAGACCGGGAGAAGGAAGTCGATCTGCGGCTCGGGGGCAAACGGGGCCGGGTTCGGGGTACTCGGTGCCTCAGTGACGGCCGGAGCACGCGGGAATGCCCCGGCTCGAGCCGGCATACGGACAGGAGGTGATCACCGTGTCGGATGTACGGGCGCGGACCGACGGAACGGCCGAGCGGACACGCGGGAACGGATCGGAGCAGGTGGGTGAACTGGTCCAGCGGGCCTCGCAGCAGCTCACCGAACTGGTGCGGGGCGAACTCCGGCTGGCACAGGAGGAGATGAAGGAGAAGGGGAAGCGGTACGGGAAGAGCGGCGGCCTGTTCGGCGGCGCGGGAGTGGTCGGCTTCCTGACACTCCAGGCCCTGGTGGCCACCGCGATCGCCGCGCTGGCCGTACCGCTGCCGGTGTGGGCGGCGGCGCTGATCGTCACCGCCGTGCTGGGCGTCGTCGCCACGGCCATGGCGCTGACGGGGAAGAGGCAGGCCGGCCGGGCGGCACCGCCCAAGCCGGAGCAGGCGATCGAGAACGTGAAGGCAGACGTCGCCGAGATCAAGAGGAGTGCCCACCGATGAGCGAACCGTACGACGGCAAGCAGACGGCCACCACACCCGGCGAGGTGCGTGAACAGGTCGAGCGGACCCGTGCCGAGCTGGGAGACACGGTCCAGGCGCTGGCCGACAAGGCCGATGTCAAGGCCCGTGCGAAGGACAAGGGCGTCGAGGTGAAGGAGAGGACTGTGGAGGTGGCCGGGCAGGCCAAGGAGAAGACCGCCGAGGTCGCCGGCCAGGCCGCGGCCAAGGCGGGCGAGCTGAGGGCCAGGGCGTCCAAGGCCGCGCACGCGGTCCAGGACAAGGTGCCCGACCCGGTCAAGGACCGGGCGGCCCAGGCAGCGGACCAGGTGCGGGTGACGGCCGCGAAGGCCGGCGGCGTCTGGCAGGAGAAGGCCCCCGAACCGCTCCGGGAGCAGACGGCCCAGGGAGCCCGGCTGGCACGCGAGAACCGGGGGCTGATCCTGGCCGCCGCGAGCGCCGCCGTCCTCGTATGGCTGGCCGTCCGCCACCGGAAGGGGTGAACGGACGGTCGCGCGGAACACCGGCCGGTGCGAGGCGCGGTGCTCCCGTCCGCTGGTGCCCCCTGCCGCAGGGAAGTCCCCGGGCCGTCACGGCGCGGGGACTTCCCCCGTTCCAGAAGTCCGTGGCTCCTCTGACGCCGACCGGTGCTGTTTGGCCGGTTTGTCGGCGGGGACTCGGCATGACGAGCGCCGAAGCGAAGGGGAGAAGCAGCAGCTCAAGAACGCGCTGGGCCGCTGAGAGACGTAGAGCGGTGCCGAACAGTGGAGGAGAGAGGCCGCCGATGAAGGGTGACGTACGGGCGGACGGGCGCGACGAGTCGCCCGAGGAGCGGGCCGACCGCAAGTGGGCCGACCTGCTCCAGGAGATCCGTGTCGCCCAGACCGGCGTGCAGATCCTGTTCGGCTTCCTGCTGACCGTGGTGTTCCAGCCGTCCTACCGGCGGCTGTCCGACGCGGACCAGACGCTGTACATGGTGACGATCGTCCTCGGCGCCACGGCCGTGGGCGCCCTGGTCGCCCCGGTGGCGTTCCACCGCATCGTGACGGGCCGCTTCATCAAGCCGGAGGCCGTCGTGTGGGCGTCCAGGCTGACCCTGCTCGGCCTGCTGCTCCTGCTGCTGACCATGACCGCCGCCCTGCTGCTGGTGCTGCGCACGGCCACCGACGACGACGGGTACGTGCCCTGGATCGTCGCGGGCGTGGCGGGGCTGTACCTCTTGTGGTGGCTCGTCATCCCCGCGGCTCTCCGGATGCGCCTGGGGCGCCGCGGGCCCGACGGCTCCGACGCCGACGACGCCGGGGCGGACTGAACCGGCCGAACAAACCCGGCACATACCCCGGGTGGGACGGCCGCTCCGGCCGTCCCACCCGGCGGCATCCGGGTCGCGCGCCGTCCGATCGCGCGCTGTACCGGAGCCGCGCGGGGCGTCTCGGTGTCAGCGGTTGCGGATGGCGCTGGTGGTGAAGAACCCGGTGGCGGCTGCGGCGACGAGAGCACAGACAGAAAACAGCATGGTTCGACGCACGGGACGTCCTCTCTGACGGAGCGTGAGTTGGCATCCTGCACAACGCCGTTCATGCCATCAGGGGCTCGCCGTCGCCCCATACGCCACCCGCATGGACGCGCAACCGGTCCACTTCGCGCGGATCACCGGGGCGCGGCACATCCACCGTCCCCGGTACCGCTCAGCGATCCGCCGTTCCCCGTACCGTTCAGCGAACACGGGCCACTGCCGTGTAGATGCCGCTGTCCTCCGGCGCCGGCGCCGGTACCTCGCCCGACTGGACCCACTGCGTCGCCGTCACCAGGCCGGGGGTGACGAGGTCGAGGCCCTCGAAGAAGCGCTCCACCTCGGCCCGGGTACGGAAGCCGAGCTGGATGCCGCCCTTCGCGTACTCGGCGGTGACCTGGGCGGAGAGCTCGGGGAACACGTCGGAGGAGGCGTGCGACAACACCAGGTAACTGCCCGACGGCAGCGTGTCGACCAGGTTGCGGACGATGGAGTGGGCGTCCTGCTCGTCGGGGATGAAGTGCATCAACGCGATCAGCGACAGCGCGATCGGACGGCTGAAGTCCAGTACGTGGCGGGCGTGTTGGACGATGTCCTCGGGCCGCCGTACATCGGCCTGTATGTAGTCCGTGACGCCCTCGGGCCGGCTGACCAGGAGCGCCTCGGCGTGACGCAGCACAATTGGGTCGTTGTCGGTGTAGACGACCTTCGCCGACGGCGTGATGTTCTGGACGATCTGGTGCAGGTTCGGCTGGGTGGGAATGCCGGTGCCGATGTCCAGGAACTGGTCGATGCCCTGCCCGGCGAGCCAGGCGGACGCCCGGTGCATGAACTCGCGGTTCTGCCGGGCGGCGTCCTTGGCCTCGGGCGGAAGCTTGTCTCCCACCGCCTCGTCGACCGGGTAGTTGTCCTTGCCGCCCAACAGCCAGTCGTAGACCCGCGCGGGATGCGCCTTGCTGGTGTCGAGCGGCGGAAACGACTGTCGGTCGATCGTCATGCTAGCTCCCATCGCACCACGGAAACGCGGCAGGCCAAGTGTTCGATCATCCTACTCGGAACCGGCCATGTGGTCGGCACGGTACGGGAGTTGAGAGGGTGAGGAGGGGCCCGTGCGGTACGGGCACGGCCGGACAGGGCGCGGAGTCGCGGGGTCGGCCGTGCGGGGCTCCGGTTGCGGGGCCCCGTGAGCGCCCGCACGCTGGCTGGAGGGGTGACCCGTGCCAGGGGATGGTCGTCGTGAGCGGATCCGCAGGCCGGACGACGCGACTGTTCTCGCGCCGGGACCGCGCGGTCATCGCCGCCGCCTCGATCGCGATGCTGCTGGTGGAGCTGGACTGGTTCGCGCTGAACCTGATGCTGCCCGTGATCGCCCGCGACTTCGGGACACCGGCCACGAACCTGCAGTGGCTCGTGAGCGGCTACATGCTGACCCTCGGGGCACTGATGATCGTCGGCGGGCGGGCGGCCGACCTCTACGGCCGCAGACGGATCATCGTCCTCGGGCTGACGGGCTTCGCCGTGATGTCGGTGGTGTGCAGCACCGCGCGGAACGCGGCCTGGCTGACCGCGGGACGCGTGGTCCAGGGGATGACGGCGGCACTGGTCCTGCCCATCGCGGTGGCGGTGGTGACCGCGCACTTTCGTGACAGCCGTCAGGGCCGGGCCGTCGGCACCGTGCTCGCCTTCAGCGCGGTCGGCACCGCGCTCGGGCCCTTCGTCGGCGGCTCCTTCGCGGAACTCGTGAGCTGGCGCGCGGTCTTCCTGCTGAACGTGCCGTTCTGCGCGCTGGCGGTGCTGCTGATGCTGCGCTACGTGACGGAGTCGAGGGACGAGGGGGCCGCAGGGGGGATGGACCTGCCGGGCGCCGCCACACTGGCCGTCGGCCTGACCGCCGTCATGCTCGGCGTCGACCAGGGATCGAACTGGGGCTGGGCCTCGCCGGCCACCCTGGTGTGCTTCGCCGTGGGCGCGGTGATGCTGGCCCTGTTCGTCATGATCGAGCGGCGGGCGGCTGAACCGCTGATCGACCTGTCCCTGCTGCGCAACCGGCCCTTCGTGACCGTGACGGCGGCCGGGACGGTGTCGAACATCGTGTACTGCCTCGTCGCGGTGCTGGCGGCGCTGTATCTCCAGCAGGCACGGGGACTGTCACCGCTGGAGTCGGGAATCGTCTTCCTGGCGCTCTCTGCGGGAGTCGGCGCGGCGAGCTACTGGTCGGGACCTCTGGCGCGCCGGTGGCGGGCGGAGGTGCTGATGGCGGTGGGACTGCTGGTCAGCGGCGTGGCGCTCGCCGCGCTCACCTGGGCCCGTCCCCTGCCGCTCTACGTCGCCGTGTTCGCCGTGGTCGGAGCGGGCGTAGGGCTCGGCTGGGCGCTCACCAACGCGGCGACCCAGTCGTACGTGTCCGCCGGACGGCTCGCGGCCGCGTCGGGTCTGGTGCTCACCTCGCTGGTGCTGTGGGGCGCGGTGGCCGTCACGGTGGCCGCGACCGTACTGGAGGAGGTCAGCGGATCCGCCGGTGGCGCGGCCTCCGACGGCTCGGCGATCGACGGGGTGCTGCGCGTGGTCGCCCTGCTCTCCGTGGCCGGTGCCGCGGTGCTGGTCCCGCTCGTCCGGACCGGCACCGGGCCGCCCGCGGATGCGCCGACGGCGGCCCCGGAAGGAGTCGACGCGGCCCCGCGAACGCGCTCCTAGGACAGCACCCGCGGCGGCCGGGGAGCGGCACCGCTCGCGCTTTCCGTCCGATTCGTGCAGGCGAGAGCCTCCCGAGTCGGGTTTTGAATCGCGCTTTACACATCCAGTGCAACCGCGGAGCCGTGCCCGCAGTCCAAAAGAGCAGTGAGGCAGGCACGATTGTGAGCCGGGGTAAAAGTGAAGCGACGTAGCGGGATAACGACGGCACTCGTCATGGTTGCGGTGCTGGCGGGGGCCAGTGCCTGCGGCGGGGGTACGCCGAAGGCGAGTTCAGACGACGGAAAGGCCGGGGCGAAGAAGCCGACGGCCGGCGCGAAGCCGTCTCCATCGAAGCCCGCCGGGCCGCCGATGCTGCTGGAGACGATCACGCCGCAGACCGGTGCCACGGTCGGCGTCGCGATGCCGGTCTCGGTCATCTTCACCAATCCGGTGGCCCAGAAGGCCCGCGCCGGCATCGAGAAGCACATGAAGGTCACCAGCTCGCAGCCGATGTCGGGCGCGTGGCACTGGTTCGGGGACCGGCGCGCCGACTGGCGGCCCAAGGCGTACTGGGCGAGCGGAACGAAGGTGAAGGTCACCGCCGACCTGAAGGGTGTCGCGAACGGCAACGGCCGTTACGGCACGCGTTCCTACATCCACGACTTCACGGTCGGCGACGACGTCCGCGCGGACGTGTCCGTCACCGGTCACACGATGAAGGTCACCAAGAACGGCGCGCCGGTCCGGACCCTCTCGATCAACGCGGGCAGCGCCGAATACCCCACGTGGAACGGCGTGATGGCGGTGATCGACAAGCAGGAGAAGGTCCACATGACCTCGTGCAGCGTCGGCATCAGCTGCAACAAGGGCGACGCGAACTACTACGACCTGACGCTTCCCTGGGACGTCCATCTGACCCAGTCCGGGACGTACGTCCACTACTCGACCGGTGACCCGAACCCGGGCAGCGGCAGCGCCCGGGGCTCGCACGGCTGTGTCCACCTCTCGATCGCCGACGCCAAGTGGTTCTACGGCCAGGTCAAGCAGGGCGACCCGGTGTCCGTCACCGGCTCCCCGCGCGCGAAGGCCCCGGCCGACAACGGCTACGCCTCGTTCAACCTGAGCTGGGACCAGTGGCTGGCGGGCAGCGCGGCCGGCGAGACCACCGCGGGCTGACCATGGGCGGTGTGCCCGGGCCGGGGTGATCAGAAGAGCATGGCCAGATCACCCGGCCGCACCCGGGCCGTGACGGGGAGGGTGGCCTCGACCTCCCCGTCGGCGCCGTAGGGCACGGGCCGGTCGGCCTCGATACGGATCTCCCGGCCCCGCAGGATCACCACTTCCGGCCGCGCGGTGTGCGCGCCGGTCTTGAGTTCGTTCATGAGGGTGAAGAACAGCCGGCGCGGCGCGTGGCGGATCATCACGACGTCCAGCAGTCCGTCGTCGGTCAGCGCCAGCGGGGCGATGATGCGCCCGGAGCCGTAGTAGGCGGAGTTGGCGGCCACGACGGTGTAGCCGCGGTGGAAGTGCTCCTCCCCGTCGACGGTGACGCGGTACGACACCGGACGCCACCCGGTGACGGCGCGCAGACCGCCGGCGTAGTACGAGGCGGCCCCGCGCAGGATGCGCGCGCGGTTGGCGTGCTGGTTGGCCAGCGCGTCGACGCCCGCGTACACGCTGCCGAGAACCACGGTGCGCGGGTGCACCGCGGATTCCACCTCGATGGTGTCGACGCGCCGGGGCTCGCCGCGCAGCAGGACGCGCGCCAGGTTCTCGGCGGCGGTGGGCAGGCGCAGCGCGCGGGCGAAGTCGTTGCCGCGCCCGGCCGGGATCAGGCCCAGCACGGTGTCTGTCCCGCTCAGCGCGCCGCCGATCCCGCCCGCGATCCCGTCGCCGCCCACGGCGAGCACGATCCGGCCCTGTTCCCCGGCGCGCAGCGCGAGCTCCTGCGCGTGGGCCAGGCTGCGGCTGTACTCGGTCTCCAGACCGGCTCCGGCCTCCCGCAGCAGGCGGGCGACCGGGAGCAGCGCCGCCGCCCCGGTGGAGCCGCCCGCGGTGGGATTGACGACCGCGGTGAACTGTCGCATCGGTGTGCCTCCGGGCAGTGACGGGTGGGACGGAGCGGGCAGAGGGTGAAGCGGTGCACGGCTCGGGGTGGCCGGCGGGAGTGGATGATCCGGCGGCGGCCCCCGGCCGCCGCCGGATCATCGCGGCGGGCGTCAGTCGAGCGGCAGCAGGATCCCGGGGTTGAGTACGCCGTCGGGGTCCAGCCGCTCCTTGACGGCCCGCAGGGCCTCGACGCCCAGCGGTCCCGCCTCCCGGAGATACCAGTCGCGGTGGTCCGTTCCCACCCCGTGGTGGTGGCTGATGGTTCCGCCGGCGCTCAGCACGGCCTCGTTGGCGGCTTCCTTGGCCGGTGTCCAGTGGGCGACGGCGTCCTCGCCCTGCGCGGAGACCACCGTGAAGTAGAGCGAGGCGCCGTTCTCGTACACGTGCGAGATGTGGCACATGACCAGGGGCGGGGTGCCCGCGGCGGAGAGCGTCTCGGTCAGGGCGGTACGCACGGCGGCGTAGAGCTCGGGGACGCGTGACCAGAAGGTCGCGGTCTCCAGGGTCTCGGCGAAGGCCCCGGCGTCGAGCAGGGCGTCGCGCAGATACGGCGCCGAGTAGCGGCCGTGCGCCCAGCGTTCGCCGGGTTCGGCGCCGAGGTAGGTGCCTCCGGCCGCGCGCAGGACCACCGCGGCTTCCTCGCGGCGGCGCGCGGTCTCCTCCTCGGTCCCCTCGTACCCGGCGATCGCCGTGCAGCCCGCGGTTGTGGGCCCGTCGGCCGAACCGATGGCGTCGGGCTGGGCGAGCCCGACGAAGGTCTCGGTCTCGTCGGACAGCCGGAGCACCGTGGGACGCGGTCCGTCCTGGGCGAGCCGGCGCAGAGCGGTGGCGCCCTCTTCGAAGGAGGCGAACCGCCACCCCTCGTACACGCGCGTCTGCGGCAAGGGCCTGATCCGCACGGTGACGGAGGTGATGACCCCGAAGGCGCCCTCCGAGCCGAGGACGAGCTGGCGCAGGTCGGGACCGGCCGCCGAACGCGGGGCGCGGCCGGTGTCCAGGGTGCCTTCCGGGGTGGCGAGGGTGAGCCCGAGGACCATCTCGTCGAAGCGGCCGTATCCGGCGGAGGCCTGGCCGCTGGACCGGGCGGCGGCGAACCCGCCGATCGTCGCCCACTCGTAGGACTGGGGGAAGTGCCCGAGCGTGAAGCCGTATGCGGCCAGGAGTGCCTCCGCGTCGGGAGCGCGCAGGCCCGGCTGGAGCGTGGCGGTCCGTGACACGGGGTCGATGGCGAGCATCGCGTTCATACGGCGCAGGTCGAGGGCGACGAAGGCGCTCCGCTCCGGGGCGAGGCCGCCGACGACGGAGGTGCCCCCGCCGAACGGGACGACGGCGAGGCCGTGTTCGGCGCACACGCGCAGCACGGCGAGCACCTCGTCGTGGGTGGCGGGCAGGACGACGGCCGCGGGGGCGTCCCCGGCGTCGCCCGCGCGGATCTTCAGCAGGTCGGGCGTGGACTTCCCGCGGGTGTGCCTGACCCGGGTCTCCGTGTCGGTGCGCACCTGCTCCGCGCCGCCGACGGCGTCCGCCAGGGCGTCCAGGACCGGGGCCGGCGGGGGCTCGGGGACGGAGATCTCTCCGAGAGAGTGCGGGGCGGTGTCCCGCGGCTTGACGCCGAGCAGATCGCGCAGCAGGGCGGTCACCGAGTCGGGCAGAGGCGCCGCCTTGGCCGGGTCGCCCCAGCCGCTCCACAGCATGTCCATGAACTAGTCCTCATCGGTCGGTCGGGACGTGCCGTCTCCCGGACGGCCGCACAGGGCGTTACACTGTTACACATGACGCCTATTCGTCACAAGCACTCGGACGGCGACCCCGTCCTCGACGCCGTACGCGACTGCGTCCTGGCGGTCGGAGTCCGGCGTACGACCCTCACCGACGTGGCCCGCCGCGCCGGTGTCTCGCGCATGACGCTCTACCGGCGCTGGCCCGATGTGCGCACGCTGGTCGGCGATCTGATGACCCGTGAGTGGATCGACGTGGCGACCCGCGCCATGCCCGAGCCCCACCCGGACAGGCCGACGCGGGCCCAGATCGTGGACGGTCTGGTGGCCGGCGTCGAGGGCTTCCGGGCCCACCCGCTCTTCCGCAAGATCATCGACGTCGACCCCGAACTCCTGCTCCCCTACGTCCTGGACCGCCGCGGAGCCAGCCAGGAAGCCCTCCTGGGACTCCTCGCCGACGCCCTGGCGGAGGGGCACGCGGACGGCTCGGTGCGGCTCGCCCCGACGAGACGACAGGCCCGTGCCGTGCTGCTCGTGGTCCAGTCCTTCACCCTGTCGCTGCGGACCATGACCGACGAGGACGACCCCGAACTGACCAGCACGGCCTTTCTCGACGAACTGCGCACCCTTCTGGAGAGGACCCTCACGCCATGAGTCCCACGAGCAGTCCGTCCGGCCCGGCGGCCCCGGCGCCCGGATCGTCGCTCTCCGCCGCCCGCCGCCGCCGTGAACTGGCCGAGGCTGTGGGCGGCGGCATCGTGGACGTCCTGGTCGTCGGACTCGGCGCCACCGGTGCCGGAGTCGCCCTGGACGCGGCCGCGCGCGGTCTCAGCGTCGTCGCCGTCGACGCCCACGACCTCGCCTTCGGCACCTCGCGCTGGAGCTCCAAGCTCATCCACGGAGGACTGCGCTACCTGGCCTCCGGGCAGCTCGACGTCGCCCACGAGAGCGCCGTCGAACGCGGTGTCCTCATGGAGCGCACCGCCCCCCACCTGGTACGCGCCCAGCCCTTCGTCCTGCCCCTGACGCCGTTGGTGTCACGCGGTCAGGCCTCACTCGCCTGGGCCGGGTTCCGGGCGGGGGACACCCTGCGCCTCGCGGCCCGCACCTCCCGCGCCACCCTGCCCGCGCCGCGCCGCCTCTCCGCGGTGGAGGCCCGTCATCTGGCGCCGTCGGTGCGCCCCGCGGGCCTGCGCGGCGGTCTGCTGTCCTGGGACGGCAAAGTGACCGACGACGCCCGGCTCGTCACGGCGCTCGCCCGCACCGCCGCCGCCCACGGCGCGAAGATCCTCACTCGCGTCAGGGTGCTGGAGACCGGCGGGACCGTCGCCCGCGTCCGCGACGAACTGACGGGGGAGGAGGGCGAGATCCGGGCCCGCGCGGTCGTCAACGCGTCCGGTGTCTGGGCGGGCGACCTCGTCGAGGGCATCCGTATCCGCCCCTCGCGCGGAACTCATCTGGTGCTGCGCGCCGACCTGTTCGGGCCGCTGCCCGCCGGGCTGCACATCCCGATCCCGGGCGAGGCCAACCGGTTCGTCCTCGTCCTGCCGCAGGACGACGGCCGGGTGTACGTCGGGCTGACCGACGAACCCGTCGACGGGGACCTCCCGGACGTGCCCGACGTACCGGAGTCGGACATCGGCTTCCTGCTCGACGTCGTCGGCTCCGCCATGGACACCCCGGTGCGACGCGACGACGTCGTCGGCGCCTTCGCGGGGCTGCGCCCCTTGCTCGACACCGCGCCCGGACGCTCGGGAGAGGCCGCCCGCACCTCCGACATCTCGCGCCGGCACGCCGTCCTCACCTCCGACGACGGGGTGACCACCGTGGTCGGCGGCAAGCTCACCACCTACCGGCGCATGGCCCAGGACGCCGTCGACGCCGCGGTCGTGGCCCGGGGGCTGCGCGCCGGTCCCTCGACGACCGCCTCCCTGCCGCTGGTCGGCGCTGCGGCCCCGCACCGGCTCGGATCGCTGGCCGCCCCCGGTCATCTGATCCGTCGCTACGGCACCGAGGCGCCCGCCGTCCACGCCCTCGCCGCCCGGGACCCCCGCCTCGGCGAGGCCGTGGTGCCCGGACACCCCGTCACGCGGGCCGCGCTGCTGTGGGCCGTACTGCACGAGGGCGCCCTCGACGAGGCCGACCTCCTGGACCGCCGCACCCGCATCGGCCTGATCCCCGAGGACCGGACCACCGCCGAGACCGCGGCCCGAGAGGCCCTCGACGAGGCCGCCGTCCGGTCCACCTGACACACGGTCGGGGACGGCCTCGAGTCAACGGGTCCCGGCGCGCTGTAGGTCGATCGTGAGTGGGTCGGCGTGCCGGATCTCTGTTGGCGCCAAGTTGATGATCACCGGGGTGCCCGCGCACCTGGACGGCCGCATGCCAGCGATCACCGAGCAGGCCGGCGGCCGGATCGTGAACCCGGACAGGATGTGGCACAACACCGAGGGGCTGCGCAACTACGACCCGATCTGGCCCGGTCACGGCATCCGTATCCTGCCCGGTCCCTCGTCGATGTGGTTCGACGCGCGGGGCCGCCGCTTCGGCAGCCCCGACATCCCCGGATACGACACCCTCCACACCCTCAAGTCGATCACGGGCTCCGGCTACGACTACTCCTGGTTCGTCACCACGCAGAAGATCCTCGCCAAGGAGTTCGCGCTCTCCGGGTCGGAGCAGAACCCCGACCTCACCAACAAGGACGTGTGGAAACTGCTCTCGCGGATCTGGCAGAGCCCGGAGCCGATCGAGAAGTTCAAGAAGAACGGCGCCGACTTCGTGGTCGCCACCACGCTCGCCGACCTGGTCGCCGGGATGAACAAGCTCACCGGCGACAACCTCATCGACCGCGCCGATCTCCAGCGGCAGATCGAGGCCCGCGACCGCGAGATGGACAACCCGTACACCAAGGACGCCCAGGTGATGGGCATCCGCAACGCGCTCGCCTACGTCGGCGACTCGCTCAGCCGCACGGCCCCCGCCCACAAGATCCTGGATTCCGGTGCCGGTCCGCTCATCGCCGTACGACTCAACATCCTGACGCGCAAGACACTCGGCGGCCTCCAGACCGACCTGTCGGGCAGGGTCCTGAACGCTTCCGGCAGCCCGGTCCCGGGTCTGTACGCGGCCGGTGAGGTCGCCGGCTTCGGCGGCGGCGGCGTTCACGGCTACCGCTCCCTCGAGGGCACCTTCCTGGGCGGCTGCCTCTTCTCCGGCCGCCAGGCGGGCCGCGCGGCCGCGGCCGCCACCGCGACCTGACGACACCCCTTCTGGCGTGCTGAGGCAAAGGTGAGGCGGGCGAAGCTGCGGCGCCTCACCCTTGAGCGGACGGCCCGAACCAACTACACGGGCCGTCCGCCCAGGGCGAGGTGCTGCCGAGGCCCGGCGGTCAGGCCGCGGACGTCACTGAGCATGGTGTGGTCGGCGCGAGCACGGCGCAGACGGTCCGGGTCGAGATCGGCGACGACCAGTTCCCTCTTGTCGGGCCCGGCCTCGACGACCAGGCGGCCGGTCGGATCCCACACGGCGCTTCCGCCGCACGTGGACCAGCCACCCGTAGAGCCGACGTGGTTGGCCAGCACCGTGTACATGGTGTTGTCGAAAGCACGGGACGGGAACCACATCCGAGACTCGTGATAGCCGTTGCCGACGCTGAACAACGCGCCCACCACGTAGGCGTGACAGCCGTCGAGTGCCGCGGCGCGAGCATGCTCGGGAAAGCCGGAGTCGTAGCAGATGCCCAGGCCGAGTCGCCAGCCGTCGACGTCCAGCGAGAGCCCCTGCGTCCCGGGGCGGTAGACCTCTTGTTCGGTGCTGAACAGCAACTGCTTGTCGTAGCGGGTGAGCCAGGTGCCGTCCGTGCCGAGCACGAGGGCCGAGACATACAGCTGACCGGCTTCGTGCACCGCCGTGCCGACGACGGCGACGGTGCCGGCCTCCCGACAGGCGGCCAGGAGAGGGTCGAGACGGTCGTCTCCCGCGGCCTGCACCGCGCAGCGTTCCGGGTCGGCACGGATCAGGTCCGGTTCGTAGCCGGTGAGGAACTTCTCCGGAAAGACGACCACGCGAGCGCCCGCGTCCCCGGCCTCGCGCACCATCGCGGCGGCGGTGGCGACATTGGCGGTGAGATCGCCGGGCTCAGGACATGCCTGAGCCGCGGCTACACGAAGGGGCCGGGAGGGCGGAGGCGGCTGTTCAGTCGTCACGGATCGACCCTATCCACACGGACACGGCGATCTACTCGGGGGGCGTTCACTATTCGCCGACGGTCTGTGGACGTGACCTGGTCCGTCGCTGGCCGTCGTCGATGTCCCACCGCTCGACCAGCGCGTTCAGCGCCGCGTCTCGTACCTGGTCAGGACCACGCCGCCGGGAAGTGTCCGTGTCTCCACCAGGTTCAGCTTCACCCGGCTGTCCAGCGAGGTGAAGAAGGGTTTGCCGCCACCCACCAGGACCGGATGGGTGACGATCTCGTACTCGTCGATCAGCCCGGCCCGCATCGCCGCCCCGGCGAGCGCCGCGCCACCAACCCTCATCGGCCCACCGTCCTCGGCCTTGAGCCGAGTGATCTCCGCGACCGCGTCGCCGGTGACCAGGCGAGCGTTCCAGTCGACCTTGTCGACCGTCGAGGAGAACACCACCTTCGGCGTGTCCCGCCAGTTCCGCGCGAACTCGATCTGCGCCGGTGTGGCGCCCGGCTGCTGGTCGCCGGTCGGCCAGTAGGCGCTCATGGTCTCCCACAGCTTGCGCCCGTACAGAAACAGGCTGATCGCCCGCTCCTGGTCGAGCCACCACTGGAACAGCTCGTCGCTCGGCTCGCTCCAGCCGAGGTCGTCGCCGGGCGCGGCGACATAGCCGTCGACGGACAGGTTCATGCCGTAGAGCAGTCTCCGCACAGCGACGGCCTTCCGTCAGTCGGTCTCGGAATCCAGCCGGGCCTTGATCCCGAATCCTGGACACGGGCACTCAAGAGGCACAGTACGACGTGGTCAGTCGCGGGGGCGTTCAAACACGGGAGTGGGGTTCGCGTCGTACGCCAGGGTGGAGATCACGTTGGCGTAGCCCCGGTCCAGCACCTGCCGTGCACGTGCGGTGTGCGGGCCCGCGGGGCGCTCGGCCAGTCGCGCCACTCGGTCCTCGTGCGCCTCGGTGATCTCCTCGGCGGTCGCCCGCCAGTCGGCGTCGTCCGGTACGCGGACCAGTTCCACGCAGGCCGGTCGCATGCCCTCAGCCAGCGCGGCGGCAGCCCGGTCATGACCGTCGAGGAGCAGCCAACCGTCCAGAAAGGACACCCACCACAGCAGGACCGGCGCGAGGGTGCCCTCCCGGGCGTGCTTGCGGTACGCCTTCACCCGCGAGTCGTCCGGTGGCGGCAGCGGACGCAGCGGCAGGACACCGTGCCAGCCACCCCCGCAGAGCAGTTCGAGGGTGGCGTCCGGCCAGTCCTGAACGAGGTCACCATCCCAGATACCCGGAGCGAAGGTGGAGCGCGGAGTCAGCAGCCAGCGCCCATGGTGCAGTGGGCCGAGCCCCGTCTCCTCCAGCCACAGCGCGTATCGGTGCGGCCAGTCGGCCCCGGTCCGCATCGCCGCGGCGGTCAGAGGCGGCAGTGGAGAGCGGTGGCCGGGCAGGCGGCGCAGGTGAAGGTCGCGGCAGCAGCCGTCCCCCTCCGACCGGGCCTGGATCAGCGGCCGTTCACCCTGCCGGAGGATCCACTTGCGGTCCGTACCCCGCTCAAAGCGCAGTAGGGGCGGGTCTGACGGGTCGTCCGGTACGGCCAGGACGACACCGCCTCCTGGTAGAGGTTCCCTCGTTGCCCTGGCCATGAGATCAGTGTCGGCAGAGGGGCCCCTTCCCGGCAAGGGACTACTCCGGGCTCCGGCGGCGGGAAGGGAAGGGGCATCGGCGGGTTTCGCTAGCGGTCGCCGAGCGCCCGGATCTCGTCGGCGATCAGTTCGGGGTCCTCCTCGGCCATGAAGTGGCCGCAGGACACCGTGCGGTGCCGCAGGTCGTCGGCCCAGGCGCTCCACAGGCCCTGGGCGTGGTAGCCGAGGGCGGCGCCCCAGTCCTGCTGGAGGACGGTCACCGGCATGGCGAGCCGGTGGCCCGCCTCCTTGTCGGCGGTGTCATGGTCCACGTCCACACCGGCCGAGGCGCGGTAGTCGGCGACGATGGAGGGCACGGCCGCCGCGGACGCGGCGAGGTAGTGGGCGCGGACGTCGGCGGGGATGGCTTCCGGGTCCTTGGTCCAGACGTCGAGGAAGTAGGCGAAGAAGGGGTCGGCGCTCGCCCGGATCATCTCCTCCGGCAGGCCGGGGGCCTGTGCCATCAGGTACAGATGGAAGCCGACCGCGGCGGAGACCCCGTGCAGGGCGTCCCACATGTCCAGGGTGGGCAGGACGTCGAGGAAGAGGGCGCGGGAGACGGTGTCCGGGTGGTCCATCGCGGCGCGGAAGGCGACCAGGGCGCCCCGGTCGTGGCCGGCCAGGACGAACCGGTCGTGTCCCAGCTCGGCGGCGAGGCGCACGACGTCCCGGGCCATGGTCCGCTTGGAGTAGACGTCGGTGACGGTCTCGGCCGGCTTGTCGCTGGCGCCGTATCCGCGCAGGTCGGGGCAGATGACGGTGTGGTCGGTGGCGAGGTCGGCGGCGACGTGCCGCCACATCAGGTGGGTCTGCGGAAAGCCGTGCAGCAGGACGACCGGCGCGCCCGTGCCGCCGACGGCGGCGTTCAGGGTGACGCCGTCGTCGACGCGCACGCGGTGCTCGGTGAAACCGGTGATGCTCGGGGGTGTCACAGCGACTCCTGTGGTTCGTGGCAGAGTGGACGTTCCGGGCTCGGCGGTCCGTGTCACCCGGGGACGTCACCCAGGTTGCGGGCCCCGGATCAGCGATCGATGAGTGCCCACGCGGTATGCCCGGAGACGAACACCGCCCGCGAAAGGACCCTGTCGTGGGCGTGGAGTTCGGACTGCTGGGACCGGTGGCCGCCTGGGACGCCGACGGCTCGGCCCTCCCGCTCGGCGCGCCCCGCCACCGTGAGGTGCTCGGGCGCCTGCTGATCGCCCGGGGCCGGGTGGTGCCGGTCGGCCGGCTTGTCGCGGACCTGTGGGAGGACGAGCCTCCGGCGGGTGCGGTGGGCGCGGTCCGCACCTTCGTCGCGGCGCTGCGCCGCGCACTGGAACCCGGGCGCCCTCCCCGGCAGCCCTCGCGCCTGCTGGTCACCGACGGCCCCGGTTACGTCCTGCGCGCCGGCCGCGAGGCGGTGGACGCCTGGCGGTTCGAGGACTCCGCCGCGCGGGCCGTCGGCGCGCCGCCCCACGCGGCCGTCGCCCTGTGGGACGAGGCACTCGCTCGTTGGCGGGGGCCGGTGCTGGCCGATTTCCCCGCCGCCGCGTGGGCCGCCGCCGAACAGGTCCGGCTGGAGGCGCTCCGCCTCGACGCGGTCGAGCGGCGCGCCGACGCCCTGCTGGCCACCGGCGCCGCCCGCGATGCCGTCGCCGACCTGCGCGCCCATGTCGCCGCCCACCCCGGCCGGGAGGACGGCTGGGTCCTGCTGGCCACGGCACTCGATCGTGCCGGGAGGCGCGGCGAGGCCTTGGCGGCGCTGAACCAGGCCCGCGACGCCCTCGCGGGAGGGGGCGGTGGGCGTGGCCCCGGAGGCGCCCTGGCGCGGACCGAGGCGCGCATCCTCAGCGCTACGGCGGACTACGCGGCCGAACCGGCCGGGATGGCCGACAGTGTCTGGGACCGGGCGGCGGCCTCGTGGGACCGCTCGGTGCCCGCCCGCTCCAAGGCCCGGCTGCACGCCACCGCCGGCCTGCTCCGCGACCTCGCGGTGACCGGCCCCGACGGCCTTGAGGAAGCCCGCCGACACCGACGGGATCTGGTCGCGGCGGCCGAGCTGACCGGCGACGCGGAGCTGGCCGCCAGGATCATCGGCTCCTACGACGTCCCGGCGGTGTGGACCCGCGCCGACGACCCCGACGGCGCCGGCGAGCTGTCCCGGGCCGCCGCCCGTGCCGCCGCCCGGTTCGGCCCCGGTGGGCCGGCCGCGCTGCGCGCCCGGCTGTTGTCCGTCGTGGCGGTCGAGTCACGGGGCGACGCCGCCGCCGACGCGCCGCTTTCCCGGGCGGCCGACGCCCGCACCACCGAACCGTGGCGGCGGCGCGCCGAACGCGCCGCCGAGGAGGCCGTCCGGCTGGCCCGCCGTCTGGGCGACCCCGCGCTCCTCGCGTTCGCTCTCAACGGCGTCTTCATGCAGTCGTTCGCCGACTGCGGGTCGGCCGCCACCAGAGACGCCCTCGGCAGTGAGCTGACCCGGCTGGCCGTCGAGCACCAGATGCCCGGTCACGAAGTCCTGGGCCGCATCGTCCGCCTCCAGGCTCTCGCCGGCCTCGGTGAGCTCGCGGCGGCGGACGCCGAGGCCGAGGAGATCGACCGGCTCGCGTACCGCAACGAACGGCCGCTCGCCGGAGTGTTCACCGCCTGGTACCGCGCCCTGCGGACCTGCGAGACCGACGGCTGGCCCGCCGCCCGTTCCCCGTACGCACATGTCCTGGCGGAGACCGCCGACTGCGGCATGCCCGGCCTCGTCCGGGGCGCGGCCGTCCTCGTGGCGCTGGTCCCGGTCATGCGGGGTGACGCCCCGCTCGACCCCCAGGACTTCGCCCACCTCGACGCCGGTCCCTACCGGCCGTGGCTCAACCCCCTGCTGCTGGCCGAGTCCGGTGCCGTGGAACGGGCCCGGCAGGCGCTCACGGCCGTACCCCGGCCTCCGCACGACCTCCTGCAGGAGGCGCTGTGGTGTGTACTCGCCCGCGCGGCGGTGGCCGTCGGGCACCGGCCGGTCCTGCGCCGGGCCCGCGACGAACTCTCCGCCGCCGCAGGAGAGCGGGCAGGTGCCGGGAGCGGTCTGATCTCGTTCGGGCCGGTCGAACACCACCTCCGGGAAACCGAAGCAGCCCTCGACGACGGGTGACCAGCTCTCCGCGTGGCGCGTGTCGGCCCGGTCACCGCGCCTGTGAAGTCGCCGTTGCCGAGACTGTCCGGATGAGTGAAGAATCCGCGCCGCGACCGTCCGCCGAACAACGCGAACGCCAACGGACCGTCGTCATGGCCACCCTCACCGTCCTGGCGGGTGCCGCGGACGCGGTCAGTTTCCTGACCATGGGGCACGTCTTCACCGCCCTGGCCACGGGCAACGTGCTCTTCCTGTCCTTCGCCGTCGCCGGTGAGGGACAGGTGCCGGTGGCCCGCCCCGCGATCGCCCTGATCGCCTTCGTCCTCGGTGCCCTGGCCGGCGCCCTGACCACCAAGGGTCTCGTCGCACACCACCGGCACTGGTTCGCGGCCGCGCTGGCGGTCGAGGGGGCACTGCTCGCGCTCGCCGGCGCGACAGCGCTGTGGCGGCACGGCTCCGGCTCACTCACCGATCACCCGGACAACCTGGTCATCGCCATCGTCGGCTTCGCCATGGGACTGCGCGCCGACACCGCACTGCGAGCGGCCGTTCCCGGCATGCCCACCTTGCTCGCCCAGGTGTCGCTGGTCCGCCTGATCCACGGCCTCAGCGGAGCCGTCCCCGCGACCCCGGAGCGGCACGCGATCCGTCCCCGGCTCGTCGCCACGGTCGTCGGCATCTTCGCGGGCGGCGCCCTCGGCACACTCATCACGCCGTGGGGGACGGGCCGCGCGTTGCTCGCCATCGCCGCCGCGGTCCTGATCACCGCGGCGCTCAACGTGCTCCTGGTGCGGTACCACCGGATCACGCCGGAACTGATCGGCTGACCCCTTCCCGAGGACTGCCGGGTGTGCCGGCAGCGGCCGGAACCCGACCGTGAGGTCACGCTGTCGACGCGGGCCGACCTGTGGCTGATCGGTCCGGACGACTCCTGCGCCAAGCCCAGCCCGAAGCCCAGCCCGAAGCCCAAGCCGAAGCCCAAGCCGAAGCCGAAGCCGAAGCCGAAACCCGAGCCGAAGCCGAAGCCCAAGCCGAAGCCGAAGCCGAAACCCGAGCCGAAGCCGCGCACCGGGGGCACGAGCGGCTCCACCACGACGGGCGGCACGTCGAGAGGCGGCAGCGGCAGCGGTTCCTCCGGCACGTCGGGCGGAAGCACCGGCGGCACGGGCAGCGGGTCCGGCATCGGGTTCGGGCAGTACTGCTCTCCCGTGGGTGCCACCGCGACCACGGCCGACGGGCGCCCCGCGAAGTGCTTCATGGGCAGGGACGGCCACGCCCGCTGGGGCTACAACTCCGGCTGATCGGGGCGCCGGCCGGGCCACGGCCGCCGCCGATCGGGTCCGGCCCCGCGTGCGCCCGCGATCTTGCCGGGGACCGGCAGTTCAGCCCGGGGCCGACGCTTCCGGAACCTGCCATGTCGGTCGGACGGACGCGTGTGACCTAATGCTCCGGAACGAAGGAGACACAGCAGTGGCTGCGCAGACGACGGACCGGTGGCTCTCGGCACGGATCCGGCAGGAGTGGTGGCACGCGGCGGCGTGGACCCTGCTCGGACTGGTCCTGTCGGCGGTAGCGGTGGGGCCGAGCCTCTACATCCCCGGAAAGGTCGCCACGGAGGCGGCTTTCCGTGATGCCCGGCCGTGCGCCGGTGGAGCCGGGGTGCGGGACGACGGCACGAGTTGCCTGCGCACGATCAGCGGCACGGTCCTCTCCGTCAGGACGGTCAAGAGCGGCAAGTCGAAGGCCTTCCGCATATGGCTGCGGCCGCCGGTTCCCGCCCCGGCCGATCAGTCCATCGACCTCGACGCGCACGGCGACCTCTCCGAACTCGTCCAGCCCGGGGAACGGGTGGACGTCACCACGTGGCGGAACGACGTGGTCTCCGTCAGCCAGGGCGGAGTTCGCGAGCGGCTCGACGGACTGCCGGATGAGGAGCCCATCGCCTTTACCGGGGCCGCCTTGGTCGCCGTCTCGTCGGCGGCCCTGGCTTTCATCGCCGCTTTCGGCAGCGCCCGCCGGGCCCGCTCCCTCGCCACCGGCCGCCCCGTCGTTCCCCGGGTCCCGCTCGGCTGGGGGACGCCTGTCGGCGTGATGGCCGTGCCCGTCGTCGCGGCGATCTGTGCCGGGCATTTCTGGGACACCTGGACGGCTGTCGTCATGGCTGTGGTCATCTGGGCCCTGATCGGGGTCCCTGCCACGATTCTCGTCCTGCGCTGGGACCGTGAGCCGTCCGAGGCGTCCCCGCCGGGCAAGGAGGTCACCGTTCCGACCCGCGGGCCCAACTGACGCGGCGGGAGCCGGAGTCCGAGGAGCGGTCGCCCGTACTCACCGCCTGCGCTGCCGGGCCCGCCGCAGAAGGGTCTCTGTCGCGGTGATGATCTCCTCGTGCGCCAGCCGTCCCACCAGCGCGCCGCCGAAGACGACGACGCCGACACCGACGAGCCAGGACTGGACGACCAGGACGGTGCCGAAAGGGCCGTAGTTGACGGTGCTGGAGGCGATCAGGGGCGAGAAGACCAGACGCGAGAAGAACCGCAGACCGAGCAGGCCGAGAGCCGTCAGCACGGCGCCGGGCAGGAGGGCCTTGGCTGCGATCCTGCCGCCGAGCAGCATCCACTGCGACCACCAGAAGAACACGACGGCGCTCAGTGCCGCGGTCACCGTTCCGGCGGCCGAGTGGCGCCACAGCGTCGTCGTCGCGGTCACGTAGATGGTGCCGATGAGCACGGCGAGCCAGAGGACCTGGCGCCATCTCGCGTGCCAGCGGGCAGCGGGCAGATCCCACACCTTCTCGTAGCCGGTCTGCACCGCTGCGCCGAAGCTCAGGCCGAAGACGGCGAGCGCGGCGAGACCGAAGGCCGTCGTGGTCTGCCGCACCTGCGCAGGCCCGGCGAACAGCCGCGCGACCTCGTCCCTGGCGGCGCTGGACACCCCGAGGCCGTCCCCCAGCCACTGTGCGAACCCCCGCCCGTGTGCCGGATCGGCCGCGGAGACGACGATCAGGAGGGGTACCAGCGTGAGAAAGCCGAGGGCCGCGAAGCCCAGCGACCTCTGACCCAGTTCGATGTCCTTGCTGTGCCGCCATCCCCGGCCGGCCGGGGAGTCGCGCAGCACCGCGAACAGCCGTACCCGCGCGGAGGGCCGGTCCTGGTCGTCGGCGTCCGGTGGGGCATTTTTCGGCATACGGATCGATTACCACAGACGGCGCCGACAGCGTCAAGTGCGGCTTGCCGGTGCGGGGTCCGTTCCTGCCGGATCCGGCGCGAACGGCCCCCCGACCCGCGACGGCCGCCCCCGACCCGCGACGGGCGGGCCCGGCCGGACGTCGAGTCCGGCCGGGCCGGTGGGCGGTGCGGCGAGGTCAGCTCAGTGCGAACTTCTGGGCGGCGGAGCCGTTGCAGTCCCAGATCTGCAGCCGGGTGCCGTTGGCCGTGGCGCCGTTGGGGGAGTCGAGGCAGCGGCCGGACTGCGGGTTGAGCAGGGAGCTGTCGGCCTGTTGCTGCCAGACCTGACCCCCGGCTCCGTTGCAGTCCCACAGTTCGACCTGGGTGCCGTTGGTGGTGCCGTTGCCGATGATGTCGAGGCAGCGGCCCAGCGTGTGCAGTCGGCCGTCCGAGCTGTGGAACCAGTGCTGGTCGACCGCGTAGGACTGGCAGCTCCAGAGCTGTACGGCGGTCGCGTTGGAGCCGTTGTCGTCGCCGGCCACGTCGGCGCAGGTACCGCCGGGCCCGGTGACGGGCGCGCCCGCGTTGACCGCGAACCTCTGGGCCGCGGAGCCGTTGCAGTCCCAGATCCGCAGCCGGGTGCCGTTGGCCGTGGCACCGTTGGGGGAGTCGAGGCAGCGGCCGGACTGCGGGTTGAAGAGCGAACCGTCGGCGCGCTGCACCCACTTCTGGCCTCCGACCCCGTTGCAGTCCCACAGTTCGACCTGGGTGCCGTTGGCGGTGCCGTTGCCGACGATGTCCAGGCAGCGGCCGATGGTGCCGAGCGATCCGTTGGCGTTGTGCGTCCAGAACTGGTCCTCGGCGTACGACTGGCAGTTCCAGAGCTGTACGGCGGTGCCGTTCACTCCGGTGTCGTCCGCGGCGACGTCGACGCACTGGCCGCCGGGGCCGCCGATGGTGCCCTGCGGACCGTTGGGGACATTGGTCTGGCCCGCGTAGCCCGCGGAGACGATGTTCGCCTGGACGGCGTTCTCGGCCGCGTCGGTCGGGTAGCCGGAGACCATGACACCCTCGAAGAACGTGCCCATGTTCCAGTTGCTGTTGTCGCCGCCCGTGCCCAGGATGATGCCGCCCTCCTGCTGCATGGGCCGGTAGCCGCCCCGTGTGGGCAGCGCCCCGTCCCACCAGGTCGTCAGACCGCCCGACTGCGAGTTGCCGCCCTTCAGCGCGTACGTGGTCTGCCCGTTGTTCTTGAGGACGGCGGTGACATACGTGCTGCTGTTGCCCTTGTTCGCGGTGTTGGAGCCGTTGTCGCCCTGGAACATGCCGTTCTCCAGGTCGGCCTCGATCCAGGGCCCGGATCCGCTGCACGGCGCGAAGTAGCAGGTGGTGGCGATGGACACGGCGTCCATGTGGCCGTTGCCGGTGTCGGCCGGTGTGGCCTCGGCGTTGCCGTAGTCGAAGCAGCAGGCGGAGCCGACGTGGGTGCCACTGGCGACCATGTAGGCGCCTTCCGCCTGGCCGTTGACCGCGGTGCCGGACGCGGCGCCGTGCGAGCGGTAGCCGACCCCGGGGGAGATCCAGATGCCGTAGACCTTGTGACCGCCCGCCGTGACGGACAGTTCACTGGCGTCCGCACCCCGGTCGGCACCCATTCCGGCCGTGCCCGCGGGACCGGGGAACAGGTCGTTGTGGCGGGACGTCTGGTCGTACACCTTCGAGATGCTGCACGTCGTGTTCGCGCAGAAGCTGTCCTGCTGGGCGGCGTTCGCGTAGCCGCCGGCCGCCAGCAGCCCGATGTCGGCGCTCGCGCCGTCGGAGACGCGGGTGACTTGATACAGCGGGCCGTTGTACGCCGAGAACAGCGCGCGAGTAGAGCTGTGGGCGGCGACGCACGGGGTGCCCGCGGCGGCGTAGATGTCGCAGGGCTGGGAACCCGCGGCCTGAGCGACGCCGGTCATGCCGACGAGGACGGTCACCAGGAGGCCGAGGACGGCTCCGACGGACAGGAGGGCGCGGTGCAGCCGGGGTAACGCACCAGCCGTGGCGGAGGGGAAGAGACGCGAGGTGGCAGATCTTCTTCTGCGCATGTGTGCTCCCGGAGTGGAGGGTGGAGCTACAACTCGCCCTCGGGACAGCCGAGTTCAGGGCTGCCTGGCGACTGAGACGGAAGTTACAAGCGCTGGTTGATTGCGTCAATATTTGTTGCTTTCCTTTCTGCTCGACCCTCGCTGGTGTCCGAACGTGTGGCTTTGTGGCGCCCCGGCGGTTCCCGGGCCGGTTCGCTCCGGCTCGCCCTCCTCGCGCCGATGGGGTGGGGGCGAGGAGGACGTACGAGGTGCTACTGCCGCGTATCGCCACCGCGAGGCACCCCGCCACCGGAGCGGGGTGGGCCCACTTCGGCTGGATCATCCCGTTTCCGTCCAGGTCCCCGGTGTTCCTCCTGGACAGCGGCGCGTGATCAGAGTTTGAAAGGGATACGACGACCGAAAAACGCCTGTGGCGGCCCGCCGGAGTTTTTTCGACCGGCCCTGCTGTGCAACATTCGAGCGAGGTCGAGCACCACCCTCGGAGGGGAAACGCATTGTCGCCCACCACGGGATCCGAACACCGGTCCCCGCACGTCCTCACACCGTCCAGCGACGCATCCCTTATCACCGAATGGGCCGGCGGAAAAGGGAAGAACCTGCACACGCTGACCGCGTCCGGATTTCAAGTACCGCGCTGGTCGATCATCGGCCTGGACGTATTCGCCGAATTCAGCCGCGCCAGCGGACTGGACGGGCACCTGAAGCGGCTGCTCTCCGACGGCTGGGAGCCGAAGGCGGGCCGGATCGCCGCCGAGATCGCCGGCCTGATCGAGGCCGCGCCGCTCGACGACCACCTCACCGACGCCATCGGACTGGCCTACGGTCTGGCCGGCGGCGGCGCGGTGGCCGTGCGGTCGTCCGGCGCGCAGGAGGACGGCGCGCGCCACTCGTTCGCCGGCCAGTTCGACAGCTTCCTCAACGTCCGCGGCCTCGACGAGGTAGTCGCCCACGTCCGCCGCTGCTGGGCCTCGGCCTTCTGTGAACGCTCCCTGCGCTACCGCGAGCGGCTCGGGCTGGCGATCGACACCGGCGGCGTCGCCGTCATCGTGCAGCGCATGGTGGCCGCCGATGTCAGCGGCGTGCTGTTCACCGCCGACCCGGCGAGCGGACGCGCCGACCGGTATGTCGTCAGCGCCGTCCACGGACTGGGCGAGGGGCTGGTCTCGGGCGCCGTCGACGCCGACACCGTCGTCCTGGACGCCGTCACCGGCGAGCCGCTGACCACGGTCATCGGTGACAAGCGGGAGCGTTACGACGCCGGATCCGGCCCCGGCTGCCAGGTGTCACGCGTCGCCGACGAGGACCGCGACCGACCCGCGCTGACGGCCGCCCAACTGGCCCGCCTGCACGCGGCCGGGGCGCGCGTCATCGCCGGGTACGGCGCCCCCCAGGACATCGAGTGGGCCATCGACGACGACGCCCTGTGGATCCTGCAGAGCCGGCCCGTCACGACCCTCGCCCCGGCCGCCGGCGCCACGGCGGAGCCCGAACAGAACCTGCGGCTCTGGGACAACTCCAACATCATCGAGAGCTTCAGCGGTGTCGTCTCCCCGCTCACGTTCAGCTTCGCCGCGGACACCTACGCGAAGGTATACGACAGCTACGCCCGTGCCCTGGGCGTCCGCGGGGAGCGGCTGCGCGAGGTGCGGGAGTGGACCCCGTACCTCCTCGGCCATGTCCACGGACGGGTCTACTACAACCTCTTCCACTGGTACCGCATGGTGCGTCTCGCGCCGCTGTACCCGCTCAACCGGCGCGTCCTGGAGAAATCCCTGGGTGTCGCCGAGAGCATTTCCGACGAACTCGCCGACACACTCCACCCGTTCACGCCCCGGCCCGGACTGCGCGGTCAGGTCGCGCGTCTGACACGTACGGTCATCTTTGCCGGAAGATTTCTCACCATCCGAAAATCCGTCGACACGTTTCATCGAGATTTCTATCGCGCATACGCGGTTTTCAACAACGTCGACTACGACGCATTGCCGGGGGACGAGACCTATCGCCGATTCCGGCGGCTCCAGCGGGAACTCATCGAAAAATGGGGCCCGATGCAGACCCTCGACGCGACGATCCTGCTTTCCGTGGGCCTCCTCGCCCTGCTCACCCGCAGATGGCTGCCCGAGGCGCCCGAGTGGTTCACCTGGGCCGCGGCGGCCCCGGGCGGCGCGGTCGAGTCCGCCGAACCGGTATGGGCCCTGCGCGAGTTGGCGGCCCAGGCGCGCGCCGACGCCGGGATCCTGGCGCTGCTGGAACGCACCCCCGACCCCGAGGCCCGCCAGGCCCTGCTCGACGCCGGGTACACCGGCTTCCTGCGGTCCGTCGACGCGTACATCGCCGACTACGGCTACCGCAGCCCCGACGAACTCAAGCTGGAGGTCCCCGACCTGCGCGAGAACCCCGCGGGCGTCTTCACGCTGCTGCGCGACGTCCTGCCGGATCCCGGCGACGGCGGGAGCACACCGGACCGCGGCGGCGAGGCCGACGCCTACCTCGCCGAGCATCTGAGCCGTCCGCGGCGCCTGGTGTACGAACGAGTGCGGGGCAAGGCCCGCACCGCGCTCGCCGACCGGGAGCGGCTCAGGTTCTGCCGCACCCGCGCCTTCGGAGCGGCGAAACGCATGCTGCGCGGCCTCGGCCGCGATCTCGCGCGGGCTGGCGCCATCGACACCTGGGACGACGTCTTCTTCCTGCGTCTGGAAGAGATCCAGGGCGCCTACGAAGGCACGATCGCCCACACCGAACTGCGGGACCTCGTCGTGCTGCGCCGTCGGCAACAGGCCGCCGACACCGTGCTGCACGCCCCGTCCCGCTTCACCACCCGCGGCGCGCCGTACTGGTGGGGCAACCTCGAAAGGGCCGGCTGGGGCGGCGGCCCGGCCACCCCCGGCGGAGCCCGCGAACTGAGCGGCGTCCCCTGCTGCCCCGGTGTCGCCGAAGGGCCCGCCGTGGTCACCGACACCCCGCGCGACTTCGGCGGCGGCGTCCTGCTCACCTACCGCACCGACCCGGGATGGGTGACCGCGCTGTCCTCGGCCGCGGCCCTCGTCATCGAACGGGGCAGCCCGCTGACCCATGTGGCCGTCGTGGCAAGGGAGTTGGGTATCCCGACCGTGGTCCAGGTCAAGGGCGCCACCACCGAGATCCGCACCGGCACGCGGCTGCGCGTCGACGGGGCCGCCGGGACGGTCACGGTGCTCGCCGATCCGCCCCCCGACAGCACGGCCACGGTCCTCGCCGACCCGCCCCCCGCCGACACGGCCACCGTCAACGAGGACCCGCCCGCCGCCGGCTCGGCCGCCGCCCCGGACAGCCCCCGAACGGAGACACACCCGTGATTCTCACCGAGGAACGGCTGCAGGACCTGCTCGACAAGTCCCTCGCCGAACTCCCCCCGGACACCGAATGGGCCGTGACCCTGGAAGGCTCCATAGCCGAAGGGTTCGGCAATCCCACCTCCGACATCGACTTCCTGCTCGTGAGCCGCTTCGACGACGAGCCGCCGACCATGCCGTCCCTGCTGTTCGTCGACGGCAGGCGGGTGGAGATCCGCACTCGCTCCGTGCGCCAACTCGCCGACCAGCTCACGGCGGTGGAGCAAGGAGCCGGACGGCCGGGCCGGCTCTCCGAGGACCTCCTCAACCGCTGCCAGCGGATCCTGCACAGCCATCCGCTGCGCGGCCACACCCTCATCGAGGAGGTGAAGGCCCTGCTGCCCGTCGAGAGGTTCCGCCGGATCACCGCCGACTGGTGGGCACACCGGGCCCGGCAGTCCCTGCGGCACGCGATGGCCCTGCAGTGCCTCGGCGCGAGCGACGAGGCGGTCGACTGGACCCGCGCCGCGCTCGTGCAGAGCGTCAAGTCCTGGGCGGCCGGCCTGGGCGAGACCTATCTCGAACCCAAGTGGCTGTCCATGCAGCTCGACCGGGCGGGACGGACGGACGTACGCGACCGCTACTGGGAACTGGAGTCCGCCGTCGTCCGGCCCGGCGACGCCGATGCGGCGCAGGGCCATCTGACCGCCTGCCTCGACTTCGCCGAAGACCTCGGACTCGCCAAGGTCCCCCGGCGGCCCGAGCGGCTCACCGTCGAACGCGTCGCCCAGGTGACCACCTGGCAGACCGGCGAACGGATCCACGTCGTGCGCGGCCGACGCGACGTGTTCGCCCTCGGCGCCGACGCCGGAGCCGTCTGGCGCTCCCTCGTCCTCGGCAGGCCGCTGCCCCGCGTACTGGCCGACAGCGCCGCCACCGGCGTCACCGACCCCGGCCCGCTGCTCGCCGCATTCCTGCGCTACGGGCTGGTCCGTCTCGCCTGGAAGGGCGCCGGAGCCGTCCTCCCCGCGCTCCCGCTCGCCGCCCCGCCCGGGCCCCTGACCCCGCCTCCCTCCACCGCCCAGCCACTGCTGTCGGTGCGCGGCGCGGCCGTCGGCGGATCCCGCTCGGTCGACCTGATGCCCCTGCCCGCCGACCGGTTCGCCGCCGCCGCCATGGCCCTGGTGTGGTCCAACGTCGTGGTCGAGAACGCCGTCGAGGATCTGACCGGAGCACTGCGGCGCGGTCAGCGCCGGGTGGCCGAACTCACCGCACGCCGTGCCGTGCACGCCGCGCTGCGCGGACTGTTCAGCGCCCACGGGGTCAATCCACTGCCCGCGGACGCCGATCTCGTACGCCGTATGGACCTGCTGCCCGCCGCCACCCTGCCGATCGGCGCGCACGCCGTGGAACTGCTGGGGCGCGGAGTGGAGTCGGCGGAGGACGGCGACGCCCTCCGCGCGGAACTGCGCCGCTTCATCGCCCGGGTACGCGGTGCCGTGGGCGCCGACTCCTTCCCGCTCTCGTTCGACTCCGCGTACGCCTGGCGGGCCACGCTGCAACTCGGCCACGACTGGCTGCGCATGGGTGCCCACCTCGGCGCGGAGCTGCCCATCGAGGAGGCCCGCGACCTGCTGGCCGGCAACGGGACCCAGCCCCATCAGGCCCGGTGACGGCGCCGGGCGCCCGAGCAACCCACCCGACGTTCCGTGCGGAGGATCCACCGATGTCCGATCCGATGAACTCCGAACCCGAGCCGTCTCGTTCGAAGGCGGCCGGACCTGAGGCGTCTCGGTCGAAGGCGGCCGAGTCCGAGGTGTCTCGGTCGAAGGCGGCCGGACTCAAGGCGTCTCGTTCCAAGGCGGCCGAACCGACGGCACCCGGCCCCGCGGTGTCCCACCCGAGGGCGTCCGGCACCCCGGAGTCCGCGCCGATGACCGTGCTGGTGACCGGCGCCAGCGGGTTCGTGGGCGCCGAGGTGACCGCCCGGCTCACCGCCGCCGGCCACACCGTCCTGGCCGTGCTGCACCGCAACGGCGACCTCGTCCGCAACAACGGCAGAAAACTCCATCCCGGGCCGGGCACCCTCACCCGGATGACCGGTGACATCACCCACCCCGGTCTCGGGCTGAGCGGCGCCGACCGGCGGCTCGCCGCCACCGCCGACCGGATCGTCCACTGCGCCGCCGTCACCGACTTCGGACTGCCACCGGGCCGGTACGAGCGCGTCAACGTCGAGGGCACCCGGCACGTCCTGGGCCAAGCCCTGGCAGCCCGTACCCCCTTGGTCCACGTCGGCACCGCCTACGTGTGCGGCGAACGCGACGGCATCGCGTACGAGGACGAACTCGACCTCGGTCAACGCCCCGGCAACGACTACGAGAAGAGCAAGCTGGCCGCCGAGACCCTGGTCCGCAAGGCGGCGGCGGACGGCCTGCCCGTCACCGTGGTCCGGCCGAGCATCGTCACCGGCGCCACCCGCACCGGCCGGGTCCGCGACCTCAAGACCATCTACCCCGTGCTCCGGGTGCTGACCAGGGGCCTGGTGCGCACGGTGCCGGGCCACCTGGACGCCGTCCTCGACCTGGTCCCGGTCGACCGGGTCGCCGACCTGGTGACCGAGGCCGCCATCCGTTTCCCGGACGCCGAGGGGCGCACCCTGCACGCCGTCGGCCACGCGCTGACCCTGCGGGACATGTCCGACGTACTCGCCGAGTACCCGTCCCTCCACGTGCCGCGGTTCGTCCCCCCGTCCGCGTTCTCCGCCACGGCCCTGCCCGGCAGCGAACGCCCCTACTACGACCGGGTCGTCTCCCTGTACGCCCCCTACTTCCGGCGCCGCGTCCGCTTCGACACCACCCACACCGAAGCCTTCGGCCACCGCCCGCCCGCGACCGGCGCGCATGCCTACCTGCGGCGCCTGCTCGACCACTGCCTCGCCACCGGCTATCTCGGCCCGCCCCCGCCCCGGGAGCGGGCCGCCCGACCCGACGGGAGCGCGCACCGATGACCACCGCCCACCTCGCCGAACCCTCGTACGGCATACCCGTCTCACCACTGCTGACCTGCCACCCCGACAAGCGGCGGCTGTACGGCGCCGACACCTACTACCAGGAGAGCCACGGCCAACTCGCCGCCCTCACCGAAGACATCACCGGATTCGCCCACCGGCACGCGCTGCTGCTGCTCAAGCCCGACGCCGTCGTGGCCCGTCGGCTGGAGGCGGCCGCGGACTGGCTGGCCGGGCAGGGCTTCAGGATCGTCGGCGCGGCCGTCACCCGGCTGACCCGCACCATGATCCGCTCCCTCTGGTACTTCCAGTGGAACCTCGCCACCCCCTACCGCAGGCGGCTGGCCGCACTCTTCCTGGAGGACGCCGACGCCCTCGTGCTCCTCGTCCGGCCCGTTCACGACCTGGACGTGCCCGCCTCGGTCGAACTCACCCGGCTCAAGGGCCCCACGGACCCGGACGCCCGCCGGCCCGGTCAGCTCCGTCATCTCCTCGGACGCTACAGCTACTTGCTGAACCTGGTGCACACCCCCGACGAACCCGCGGACGTGCTGCGTGAGTTGGCCGTCCACTTCGACGAGGCCGAGCGCGACCGCCTGTTCCGCTCCGCCCTCGCCGACGAGGACCGCACCGCGCACGCAAGGGAGTCGGCCGCTCTGCTGTACGCCGCCACGGAACCCCGGGACCTCGACTTCGACCCCGCCGTCGCCCGGTTGCACGACGCCGTGGCCCGGCACCGGGGCGCCGACGCCTCCGCCACCCCGCGCACCCTGCTGGAGACCGCCTGGCGCCTGGGCGTCGACCTCGACCCGTGGGACGCCGTCATCGTCGGCTCAAAGGTGCTTCCCATGCGGCAGCCGGGCCGGGCACCCGTACTGGACGGAGCCGACGCCGACACCTGGCGCCGACACCTGGACACCGTCCGCGCCACGACGAAGTGAGGAGCGGCCCATGCAGTTCACCCGGACACTCCCCAAGCAACTGGTGCACCGCTCCAAGGTCGCGGAGGTCTTCCTGACCGACGCCGAGCGCCGCGGCGAGGACGAGATGCTGCTGGCCGCACGCTTCCCCCGCCGTCACGCCTTCTACGACGACACCCTCGGCCCCGGCGACCGGCTCGACCCCTTCCTGCTCCTGGAGGCGTGCAGGCAGGGCATCTTCGTGGTGGCCCACCGCCACCTCGGCGTCCGGCTGGGGCACAAATTCCTGCTCCGGGCCGTCGAGTTCGAGGTGCCTGACCCGGCCGCCCTCACCCGGAGCGACCGGCCCACCGAGGCGGTCGTCGCCACCCGGATCGAGAGGCGGTTCCGGACCCAGGCCGGAGTACGGGGTCTGCGGCTCCGCTTCGCCCTCGCCATCGGCGGCCGCGAGGCCCTGCTGGCCCGTATCGACTATTCCTGGATGCCGCCCGGCGACTGGACGCGGCTGCGGGCCGGACAGCGCCGCGCACTCGGGCTGCCCGCCGTGCCCGTCGCACTGCGCGGACCCCACGCCGAACCCGCACTCGTCGGCCGGCGCACCCCGGCCAACACGGTCATCTCCCCGCCGCGCACCGAGGAGGACGGCACCCACACGGCACACCTGCTCGCCGAGACCGACCACCCCACCCTCTACGACCACTGGGTGGACCACGTGCCGGGCATGCTGGAGCTGGAGGCCTTCCGCCAACTCGCCCTGCGCGCCTGCGTGTCCGCCGGAACCGTCCGCACGCCCAGCCCGCTGCCGGTCGCCCTGGCCGCGCGGTTCCGCCGTTTCGCCGAGATGGATCTGCCGCTGGAGTGCCGGACCGCTCCGGCCCTCCCGGGCGCCGACATCGAGTGCACCCTGCGCCAGCCCGGCACCCTGGCCGCCGAGGCCCGTATCCGGCTCGCCGACGCGGATGCCGGACCCGCGCGTGGCTTCGCGGCGCCAACCACCCACAGGGCCGCATGAGTTCGGCCCACCCGAACCGAGACACACCCGACCGGAAGGTCTCCGGAGTGACCAGCGTCGCCGCGCCACACGTCCCCGCCCGACTGGGCCGGTTCGTGCTGCGCAGGTTCCGGCCGCAGATCTACGTCACGTACGGACTGCTGTGGGTCCTCGCGCTGGAGGGTACGGCGGTGGCCGCGACGGGTACGGCCTGGCGTGCCTCCGGCGCCACCGCGATCCGGGTCGTCAGCGTCGTACTGGCCCTGCTGTTCCTGCGGATGCTGGACGAACAGAAGGACCTCGCCCACGACCGTGTCCACCACCCGGACCGGCCGCTCGTCACCGGTGCGATCACCGCGGGCGAACTGCGCGGTGCGATGGCGGTGATCACCGTGGTGGTGGCCGGTCTGAACGCGGCCCGCTCGCCGGCCGATGCCCTGCTGATCCTCGCGGCCCTCGGATACGGGCTGTTCCTCGCCCCGCTGGAACGGCTGCTTCCCGCGATGGGCGACCGGCCGCTGCTCGGCCTGGCGGTCACCTACACGGTCCAACTCCTGCTCAGTGTCTACGTCTACGGGTCCCTCGCCACCGCCGGGACCATCACCGCCGACTGGAGCGGCGCCGCGCTGCTCGCCCTGTGCGCCTGTGTCTTCCTGCACTTCGAATGCGCCCGCAAGACCGCCTGGGAGGCCGCGCCGGGCGCCCGGCTGTATTCGGCCGAGCTCGGTCCGAGGCGTGCCGCGGCGGTGACGGCCGGCTTCGCGGCCGGTGCCGTCGTCTGCGAGGTCCTGCTGTTCGCCCCGCGCGGTCCGCTCGCGCTGCTGCCCTGCCTGGCGGCAGCCCTTCCCGCCCACGGCACCCGGCGGTTCCTGGCCGCCGGGCGCGGCGCGTGGCCGCTGCCCGCCGCGATCGCCTTCGTCGTGGTCACCCATCTCGCGTTGGCCGTCATGGCGGTGCTGCTGCCGTGACCGGCGAACGCTCCCTCACCTGCGAGGAGTTGCTGACCACCACGCGGTCGGTGCGGCATGGCCTCGACCTGGACCGAGCCGTGGAACCGGCCCTCGTCGAGGACTGTCTGCGCATCGCCCTGCAGGCGCCGAACGGCAACAACCGGCAGAACTGGCGCTGGATCCTGCTCACCGACCCGCGCGTGCGGGCGAAGGTCGCCGAGGTGTACCGGACCGCGTTCTACGAACGCAACGCGGCCGGGCTCGACCGGCTGACGGAGTTGCCCGAGGCCTCGCGCTCGGTCCTCACCGGCGCCCGGACGCTGGCCGACCGGATGCACCGGGTACCGGCCCTGGTCATCCCGTGTCTCGAAGTGCCCGGCGGACGGCTGCCCACGGGCAACCAGGCCGGGCTGTGGGGTTCGTTGCTGCCGGCCGCCTGGAACTACGCCCTGGCCGCCCGCAGCCGCGGCCTGGTCACCGCCTGGACGACCGTCCACCTGGACCGTGAACGGGAGATCGCCGACCTGCTGGGCCTGCCGCCGACGGTCCGCCAGGGCGCCCTGCTGCCGACGGCGCACCCCCTCCGCACCACGTTCCATCCGGGCCCGAGGCAACCCCTGGACCAGGTCCTGCACCACAACGGCTGGCAACCCACGCACCCGAACTGACCCCCGGGAAGCCGAATGCAGTCCCACCGATCACGCGAGAACGCGGTTGCCCCGTGGTGCGGTCGGCCACGGTCAACGACGGCTCCTCGCAGCCGAGATGCGCCGTTCACCCGGGTCGCCGCTACAGCCGAGGCGCCCTGGGGAACAGCGCCGCCGACAGGCCTCCGTCGCTCGCTCGATACGGTGCACCAGCTAGTGGATCAACGGTTCAAAGGCTGACGCTGAGCCAACCCGATCAACCCTGTGGCAAGCAACATCGCCAGGGCTCCGGACATCGACACCACGAAGCGGACGTCCGGCGCCGTGATCAGCGAGCCGCCGACCAACTGAGCGACAAGTGCGATCGTCATGGTGAGCTGCGCCCAACCGAAGAGAGCCGGGCGGACGATCCGGCTGCGCAACCAGGGTGGCAGCCAGCCCCAGCCAAGGGTGGCGACCGCCCCGCAGGCGACAAGCAAGGCCATCGCGCCGAGCAACGCGGCAACGTACGAACTCATGATCGACCCCTCGGTTCCGGAGAGGGATCATGGCACACCCTGCGCACGTGTGACCGGCCGGACCGGGCGCCGTCGACGGATTCCTCGTCGCCGAGGTGGCCGAAGGCTCTTGCTCCGCACCGGGGTTCGGTGCCCGGGTCAGCCGACCGTCGGGCTGGGAGTCGGGCTGTTGGTGTTCACGTTGAGGTCGGGGCGCGGTGTCAGGACGACGATCGGGGCACCCGGCTGCGGCGCGGGCGGCGTGAGCTGGTCCTTGGGGAGCGTCGGCGGGGCGCTCTGCTGAGCGAGGACCGCTGGGAAGTCGATGGTGCCGGTCTTCTCCATCATGGTGATGTGGTCGAGCACGGTGTCGTTCGCGAGGTTCGCGAGCTCTCGCACCAGCGAGTTGTTGGTGTTGGCGCGCACCTTGGCGATCACCGAGAAGATGGAACCGTGCGTGACGCGCAGGATGTTGGCGGTGGTCCTGTCGAACTCCTTGCCGCTCAGGGCCGCGGAGGTCGCCACGAACTGCTGCTGCTGCGGAGACGCCTGGTTGGGCAGGGTGATGTTGAGCTGGATGGCGACCTTGCGGTCCAGCTCATCCAGACGGGCGTGACCCACGATCAGGTGCTTGCCGGCCTCCCGCATCGCCGGAGTCGAGCCCTTCTGCAGCGCGATCTCGCCCAAGGGGTACTCCCACAGCCCGGCCGCGCGAACCTTGACGACGAAGTCACGGTCCCCTTCGGTGAGCGGGCCCCACTGGGTGTCCTCGATGACGCGGGTCTGGGCGCTGGACGTGGTCTGGAAGCCGAGCATGGTCGGGTATACCAGAGCGGCGAGAGTCAGAGTCACCGCGCCGCCCACGAAGACCGTTCCTGCCAAGTTGCGTGAGACGGGCATGATGCCTCCTGACGTGTCGATCAGATGTCACAAGGGGTACGGATGCCGCGGCCCCATTGATCATTCTGCTGGGTAAAAACTGACCGCTTCCGTGTGTCGTGCGTCACAGTCGGTGCACAGGTCATGGGCCCGGCGCAGTCGGAGAACGCGCTCTCCCCGGCACGCGCGAAATCGTCTCCATCAATCGATTGATCGATGGGAGTGGGCGGCATATCCTCCCCGCCATGTCCGACTCTCCGCCCGCCTCACCGCCCCCCGTCCCATCACCCGCCGACGCCAGCCGCGAACGCATCATCGCCGCCGCCACCGCCCTCTTCGCCGACCACGGCTACGACGGCACGAGCACCCGGCGGATCGCCGCCGAGGCCGGGCTGAACATGGCCACCGTCGCCTACCACGTCGGCGGGAAGCCGGACCTCTACCGGGAGGTCATGCTCCGCGCCCACCTCGCCGAACAGCGGGTGCTGACGGACGCGCTGGCCGCGTTCCGGGAGCTCGCGCCCACCGATCCGGTCGCGGCCGTCACCGGCCTGGTCGACCGGTACCTCGACTTCTGTCTCGACCAGCCGCACATCCCGGCCCTGTGGATGCGCCGCTGGCTCTCGGACGCCGCCGAGTTCGCCGACCTGGAGGCCACGTACGCACGGCCGCTCATCGAGTCGGTCCGCGACACCGTGCGCGAGGTCGTCCCCTCCGTACAGTCCACCGAGCCGGCAGACGTCGAGATGACCGTCTACACGGTGCTGTGGAGCACCCACAGCTTCTGCCGTTCGGGCATCCGCGCCCAGGTCCCGCGCTTCCGCGCCCACCTGCGCGCCCTCGTCCTGCGTGACCTCGGGCTCCGTGCCCCGCAACCGCGCGACCGGGAGCGCGGATGACGACCGCCCTGGTCCCCCCGACCTCCGTCGGTGAAATCACCCGACGCCGCCTGTTCGTCTACGGACTCGGCTCGGTCGGCACCGGCCTCTTCTCCACCGTTCCCGGCCTGCTGCTCCTCTACTTCATGACCGACGCCCTCGGCGTCCCCGCCGGCATCGCCGGACTCGTCGTCGCCCTGCCCAAGGCCTGGGACGCCGTCTTCAACCCTGTGGTCGGGGCCGCGAGCGACCGTGAGGCCGTCCGCACCGGCCGGCGGACCCGGCTGCTCGTCGCCGGCGGGCTCGCGCTGCCCGCCGCGTTCGCGGCGATGTTCCTGTCCCCGATGACCGGCACGGGCGCGGCGGTGTGGGTGACGGTCACCTTCGTCCTGGCCGCCAGCGCCTTCTCGCTGTTCCAGGTGCCGTACGTCGCCCTGCCCGCCGAGATGTCCTCCGTGCCGTCCGTCCGCACCCGGATCATGGTCTGGCGGATCGTCTTCCTGACCCTGGGCATCCTCGTCGCCGGCGGCGCGGCACCCCTCGTGGTCGACGCTGCGGGCGGAGGCCGCACGGGGTACGCGACGATGGGCCTGACCGTGGGCCTCGTCATCGCGGCGGTCCTGCTGGTGCCCGCGCTCGGTACCCGCTGGGTGCGCTCACGGCCCGGACCCGAACCCCTCGGACTCGGGGCCGCCTTCCGTACGGCACGTGGCAACCGCGCCTTCTTCGCGCTGCTGCTCTCCTTCGTGCTCCAGGCCGCCGCCGTCGCGATCATGCTGGCCGCCGCGCCGTACGTCGCCACCTACCGGCTCGGCGGCTACGGGCTGACCTCGATGCTCTTCGTCTGTCCGGTCGCACCCAGCGCCGTCGCCGTCCCGCTCTGGGCCAGGGCCGCCGCACGGTGGGGACGGCTGCGCTGCCTCACTATCGCCACCTGCGGTTACGCCCTCGGCGCCGCCGCCCTGCTCCCGGCCGCCGGAAGCGGCAGCGGCACCGTCGCGGTCGCCGCGACCCTCGCGCTCTGCGGGCTGCTCGGCGTCTGCTACGCGGCCCTGCAGGTCCTGCCGCTCGCCCTGCTCCCCGACACGGTGCACGCCGACACGGCGCGGACCGGACAGGTCCAGTCGGGCGCGTTCACCGGACTGTGGACGGCCGGGGAGACCGTCGGCCTCGCGGCCGGACCCGGCGCCTACTCGATCGCCCTGGCCGCCACCGGCTTCGTCTCCTCGACCCTGGACCACCCGGTTGCCCAGACCGCCACCGCGCGCACCGGCATCCTCCTCGGCTTCAGCCTCGTCCCCGCCCTGCTCATGCTGCTCTCCCTGCCCGCCCTGCGCGCCTACGGCCGCCGCCGCGCCGTACGAGAAACGGAAACCACCCGATGACGACTCCCCAGCAGACCGCCGCCGACGCCCCGGCCGCCCACCCGGGTCTGCCCGAGACGGGCCGCTCCGGCGCCGAACTTCTCGCCGAACTCGCCGTCCTCACCGCCGCCGACCTGCCCACCCGAGGCGGCAACACCACGGCCTATGTCTACGACAGCGGCCGCCCCGAGGTACGCGAGGCCGCCGAACAGGCCTACCTGACGATGATGGAGGTCAACGGCCTGGACCCGACCGCGTTCCCCAGCATCGTCACGCTCGAACGCCAGGTCGTCGGCGCGACCGCCACCCGCCTCGGCGGTGACGACACCACCCCGGGCATCTTCACCAGCGGCGGCACCGAGTCGATCATCCTCGCGGTGAAGGCCGCCCGGGACGCCCGCCCGGACGTCCTCGCCCCGGAGATCGTCGTCCCCGTCACCGCCCACGCCGCCTTCCACAAGGCCGGCAGCTACCTTCGGGTCACCGTGCGCAGCGCGCCCGTCGACCCCGTGACCTACCGCGCCGACCCGGCCGCGATGGCCGAACTCTGCAACGAGAACACGGTCCTCGTCGTGGCCTCGGCCCCGTCGTACGCCCACGGCGTCATCGACCCCGTCGCCGAGATAGCCGCTGACGCCGCCGCCCGCGGCATCCCCTGCCACGTCGACGCGTGCGTCGGGGGCTGGCTGCTGCCCTGGCTCGCCGACGCCGGCGCGCCCGTCCCGCCCTTCGACCTCTCCGTCCCCGGCGTCACCTCCCTCTCCTGCGACCTGCACAAGTTCGGCTACGCCCCCAAGGGCGCCTCGGTCCTGCTGTTCCGTGACGAGGCCCTGCGCCTCGACGCCTACTACGCCTGCGCCACCTGGCCCGGCTACAGCGTCGTCAACTCCACGATCCAGAGCAGCAAGGGAGCCGGTCCGCTCGCCGGAGCCTGGGCCACCCTCCAGGCTCTCGGCGCCGACGGCTACCGCGAACTGGGCCGCGCCGCCCTGTCCGCGACCCGCAGGCTGATCGCCGGAGTCGAGGACATCGACGGCCTCACCGTTCTCGGCACCCCCGAGGCCACCCTGGTCGCGATCGGCACCGACCCGGCGGCCGAGACCCCGCTCGACCTCTTCGCCCTCGCCGACGAGACCCGCGCCCGGGGCTTCTTCCTCCAGCCGCAGCTCAGCCTCGACGGCCTGCCGGCCAACCTGCATCTGACGCTCACCGGAGTCAGCGAGCGAGGGGTCGAGGAACTGCTCGCCGTCCTGCGCGAGTGCGTCGACGTCGTCCGTCCGCTCGGACCCCCGACACCGCCCGCGGACATCGTCGACCTGCTCGGGCAGGTGGACCTGACCGAACTCGACAACGCCTCCTTCGCGGCGCTGCTCCCGGCGGCGGGTGTCGACCTGAGCGGCGACAACGCGGCCCGGATGGCCCCGGTCAACCGCCTCCTGGACGCCCTTCCGGCGACGACCCGCGAGGTGATCGTCACCCGTTTCCTGTCCGCTCTCTACAGCCCGTACCTGGGAGGGTGAGCCGCCGGGCCGGGGCGACGCGGGTGACCGCCGCGCCGCGGCGACCGGTCCGCGCCGGTCGGGGCGGGCGTCGCGCTCACCGCGCGACGCGCTGCTTCCGGCCACCGTGGCGCAGGCGCAGGCCGGCGTAGACGAGATCGGCGAGAAGGACGACGACGCCGATGACCAGCAGGTAGAACAGGCCGTGGGCGGCGACTCCGATGATGCCCAGCACGACGGCCACGAGGATCAGGAACAGGAACACGCTCATCGGTTCTCCTGGGGCTCTCGGCGCGGGTCAGCGACGGGCGAGACGGCGCTCGCCCTGGAGACCCGGCGTGTACTTGAGCTCGTAGTGCGCGAAGACCTCCGGCTCGTCCGTCGCGGGCAGCACGCCGTCCGTGTCGATGGACGGGGCGCTCCTCACCAGACCGCGGTCATGGGCGACCCTCAGGTAGCCGGGTCCGACGGTCGCGCGGTCCAGGGGTACGAACACCAGACGACGGCGCGTGGGCAGGCCCACGGTCACGGTGGCGAAGGAGGGATCGTCGGTGGCCGTGTCGACGTAGACGGACTCCAGGGTGCCGATCTTGTGGCCGTCGGGGTCCACCACGTCGTGACCACGCCATTCTCGGATGTCGCCTGCCTCGAACATCATGCTCCTCCGGTGCGGGGGTTCTCTGCGGGAGTACCCCCGATCGCGGGTCTGATGCCCGGTGGCCCGGTGGCCTGGCGGTCAGAATGGGCGGATGCGCCGCCTCGTGGTCATCGACGCCCCGTCCCATCTCGGCCTCCGGCCGCCCGACGAGGGCACCGTGCCCGGGTGGTACACCGTCGCCGACCTCCTCCAGACCGCCGTCACCGGCGCCTCCGGCACCTGACCGGAACGGGCCCGCACGGCCCACGTGCCCCCGGAGCCGAGGCCGCGCGGAGGCAGATTCAGCCGGCCGAGGCGTGGGCCGGGGACAGTGTGCCGGCGGGGCCCGGTTCGTCGGCCGGCTCCGGATGGTCCGAGCGCGCCGACTGCGGTCGCGCGTCAGCCGCGTCGAGGCGGAACATCGCGGTCTCGTCCAGGGTGCCGGGTGCGGCCTGGTAGACCACCATCCGCTGGCCGCCCGTCCGGGCCAGACGCATGACCTCGTAGGTCAGCGTCATCGCTCCGACCCGCGGATGCCGGAAGGACTTCTGCCCGCCCCCGCGTTCGCAGACGTCGTACCGCTCCCAGAGCCGTGCGAACTCCTGTGACTTCACGACCAGTTCACCGACGAGGGTGGTCAGCTCGGGGTCGTCCGGGTCCGCTCCGGCGACCGCCCGCAGATGGGCCACCGAGAGGGCGACCGTCTCCTCCCACGGCTCGTAGAGCGTCCGGCCGACCGGGTGGAGGAAGAGGTAGCGGGTCAGATTGCGCTGCTCCCGGGGCCAGTCCCAGAGTCCGGGCAGCAGCCGCCGACCGGGCGGATTCGCGGCCAGTACACGGTTGTAGCGGCTCACCACGTAGGCCGGGAGCGGACGCACCGACTCCAGCATCCGCAGCACCGAGTCACGAACCGTGTGGTCGGCTGAGGCGGGCAGCTCGCCGGCCCGCCCGGACGCCAACTCCACCAGCTCGTAGAGCCGTTCGTAACCGTCGCCGCGCAGCCGCAGGGCACGGCCGAGGCCGTCCACCACGGCGGGGGAGGGATTGGTCTCCCGGCCACGCTCCAGGCGGATGTAGTAGTCGACGCTCACTCCGGCCAGCGCGGCCAGTTCCTCCCGGCGCAGTCCGGGAGTGCGGCGCAGTCCCGCGCCGGCCGGCAGGCCGACGTCCTCCGGCCGGACCTGCGCCCTGCGGGCCTTCAGATATCTGCCGAGTTCGGTGCCCCGCACGTCTGTTGCTGCCATTCGGCCCATTCTGGCAGGCCGACGGGGAACGTGGGGGGCCCTGTCAGACCCTGGAACACCGCACCCCGGGAACAGGCCGGTCTGCCGGACCGCCGCGCGGAGGCGGAGAGTTGATTCCGAAGCGGGCGGCCCGACCGCCGAGGCCCAGGGCGTGCGAGGCACAGGACCGCGGCCCCGGCGGTCCGGCGCCGCCCGCCGACTCTCCCCGACCACCGTCGATTCCTTTTGCCTGCCGAGGAGTTCATGATGCGCACCTCTGTTCCTTCAGCGGCCACCGCGACGGCCCGTGGCCACGGTCGGCGGTCGTCGACGTCCAGGCTCCGGCGAGAAACGCCGCACGGGTCCCGACCAGCGATGCCGGCCGTCGGCGTGGCCGCCGTGCCATCGCGTGGCGGCGTCGCCCTGATCGCCGCGCTGCTCGGCTTCACGGTGATCACCATCGACGTCTCGGCCGTCAACATCGCCCTGCCCGCCATCGGCACGTCACTCCGTGGCGGGATGACCGGACTGCAATGGGTGGTGGACGCGTACACCCTGATGTTCGCGGCCTTGATGATCTCCGCGGGCGCCCTCGCCGACCGTGCGGGCGCCCGTCGCGCCTACGCCTGGGGCGTGGCCCTGTTCACCCTCGCCTCCCTCGGCTGCGCACTGGCACCCGGCATCGGCGTGCTGGTCGCCGCGCGCGTGGCGCAGGGCGGCGCCGCCGCGATCGTGCTGCCGGCCTCGCTGGCACTGATCCGCCAGGCGTACGACGACGCCCGGGCGCGCGCCCGCGCCATCGCGCTGTGGACCGTCGGCGGTTCGGTGGCGATGGCCGCGGGTCCGGTGCTGGGCGGTCTGCTCACCGACTCGGCCGGCTGGCGAGCGGTCTTCCTCCTCAACCTCCCCGTGGGCGCGGTGATCCTGGGCCTGCTGGTCCGGGTGCCGCGTTCCGCGCGCCGTCCCGCCGCGGTGGACGCCGGCGGACAACTCACCGCCGTACTGGCCCTCGCCGGGCTGGCCTTCGCGGTGATCGAGGGCGGCCACCTGGGCTGGACCAGCGGCCCCGTGGCGGCGGCCGCGGCGCTCGCCGTCGCCTCCGGGTGCGCCTTCGTCATGGTGGAGACCCGGCACCGTCGGCCCATGGTCCCGCTGGGCATGCTGACCGACCGCCGGGTGGCCGTCCCCTTGGCAGTAGGCTTCGCCGTCAACGCCGCCTTCTACGGCGGGATCTTCCTTCTCGGCCTGTACTACCAGCAGTTGCGCGGAATGTCGGCGATCGAGGCGGGGCTGATGTTCGTCCCGATGTCCGCGGTGGTGACGGCGACCAACCTCGTCTCACCGCGACTGGCGGAGCGCGTCGGGCGGCGGCCTGTGATCGTCGCCGGTCAGTTGATCTTCACGGGAGCGATGCTGGCCATGCTGCCGCTCGCCGCGCACACTCCCGTGTGGCTGGTACTGGTCCTGTTGCTGCCGCTGAGCATCGGCGGGGCGCTCGTGGTGCCCGCGTTGACCGCGCTGCTGATGGACACCGTCCCGGGAGAACGCGCGGGGACGGCGTCGGGACTGCTCAACTCCTTCCGCCAGACCGGCGGTGCTCTCGCCGTCGCCCTCTTCGGCGGCCTGCTCTCCGGCTCCGGCGCGGACTTCTCCCTGCCGGGCATGCGCATCGGCCTGCTCGCCGTCGCCGCCCTCCTCATCGCCACCGCCGCGGTGTCCCGCCTCCTCCTGCCCCGCGGCTGACCGGTGGGGGAGACGGGGGACGGCCGGTTCATCGCGAAAGGCTCGACAAGAGTTCCTCACGACTATTGACACCCGTCTTTCGATAGATCGCCTTGAAATGATCGTTGACGGTGTGCTGGGAAAGGTTGAGGCCGCGCGCGATCTGCTTGACGGCCAGCCCGTCGAGAGCCCGCCTGATCACCTCCTGTTCCCGCGAGGTGATCCCGTACAGAACGGCCGCGGCGGGCAGCAGTACGTCGGAGGAGGCGGATTGGATGGTCACCGCGACACCGCCGAGATCAGAATCGTCGAGCCGTTGGGCCTCCAGAACGATCCACCCGTCAGGGCCGGGGATACGGCTCAGTGCTTGACGGCCAGGCTGCCGTGCCATGAGGGCTATGTTCCAGACGTGCGCGAATATCTCGCTCTCGTCAGCGGAATCGGCGTCCTGGACGAGTTTGCTCACCCATTCATGGCCGGTTCGGGTCACCGCCCTTATCGTGTCGCTGCCGTCGATCACCACAATTCCGGGTGAGGGCGCGCTGCGAACGGGACGCAGGAAACGACCGGCGACATACTGCTTCAGCGCCTCCGTCATGGGGCCGGCCAGTCGGCCGGCGTTCACCGCGTCGGCCGTCGAGAAAGGTCTGCTGCCTCTCGCTCTCAGCAGGACCAGCAAGCCCCAGGTCATCCCTTTGAGGGTCAGCGCGACGCGCATCTCACTGCCGACGTCGGTCGTGTTCATGATCTCCTGGTGCCGGACACGGTGCCGTCTGCCGGGTGGGTCGGATGCGAGGACCGCGACAGGACGGCCCTTTCCGACCAGCGCGGTCAAGGTGTGCTGACGGTGCCCGAGGATTTCCGCGGATTCCAGTTCACGATAGAAGGTTGCCGCATAACCATGTTCCTTGGTGAGGAAACATGCCGCGCCCGTGATCGGGTCGACTCCTCTTAACATGTATCCGTCGTGCGGTACGAGTTCCGCGATCTGCCGTGAGATCACCGAACCCAGTTCAGGGATTGTCGTGGCCTCCGCCACCGCAGGCGCCAGCGTGCGGGCTGTCTGTTCCACGTCCGGATTCATGGAAGGAGTGTGGATCTGCACCGCTCGACGAGCACAGATTCGCGGCATGTTGGCCGAGAGGTGACATTCCTTGGCGTGTAAGCGGCAACCGTCGCGAAATCGGAATTGGAGCTTTCTCTTCCCGTCCTTTCCGTTCTTTCCACGCGGTCGCCCGGTCTCGAGTGGTCAAGGACCGGGCGACCGGGTTCATTCCGTCAGCACTCCGGAATGGCCCCGTCGTGGAACGCCTCGTTGCTGTCCACGTAGGCCCCGTAGGTCCACCCCGTGACGAAGACTTCCTGGCCGGTGGTGGCGGTGTACCGCTCCGACACTGTGTGGTACCAGACGTTTCCGCGGTTGCTGATGTTGTCGCCGCGGTCCCAGCAGTCGGCGACGATGGCGTCGCCGAACCTCAGGTCCGGCACTCCCACCTTGCCGAATCGCGTGTGCGGGGTGTTGAAGACGCCCGCACTGGCACCCGTGACGGGGATCAACGCGTTCGCGGCGGACGCGCTCCCGACCCCCAGAGCCAGCGCACCGGCGCTCAGTACCGCGACGATGCCGCTGCGACGCGGCAGGACACTCTTCATCATCATTTCCCCCTGGTTGTTCGCCGGCAATCGCTGCCGGGCGGATGCACCGTGGACCGGAGCACACCCAGGACGATGCCCTGGCCGGAAGGCCGGGTGAATCCCCCAGAAACAGGGGGGTGACAGGGGGACACCGGTGAGCCTGTCGGCCCGAAGTCGGCCCGAACCCGGCCCCGAAGCGAGCGGCGACGTGATCTCCGGGCGGGGGTGTACTGTCGGAGCACTGGAAGTAGAAACGTGTGTTCACCGCAGGACATCGACGCGAGTCGATGGAGCGGGGGACACACGCGCATACGCGGTGCCGGACGGGCCGCCACTTCTTCACCTCGAAGGAGTGCGCTGTGCATGTTCGTCGTCCTGGAGCCGCCGAGAAGGCCGGTGCTCCCCCCGAAGCCTCCCGCTCAGCACGATCCCTCCGCCATGCCTCGCCTCGTTCCCTCCGCGAAGCGGGAGTAGCCCTCGCCGGGCTGTCAGCGGTGTTCCTGTTCGAGATGCTCGACAACTCGATCCTCAACGTCGCGTTGCCGACCATCGGTCGTGAGCTGTCGGCGTCGACGACTGTTCTGCAGTGGGTCACGGGCGTGTACGCCGTCGTGTTCGGCGGGCTGATGCTGGCCCTCGGCGCGCTGGCCGACCGGGTCGGCCGCCGCAAGGTCATGCTGGTCGGGCTGGTGCTGCTGGGTGGGGCGAGTCTGGCGACCGCGTTCGTCACGACGGCGGAGCAACTCATCGCCGTCCGGGCGGCCATGGGCGTCGCGGCCGCGATGACGACACCGGGTTCCCTCGCGCTGGCGTTCCGCCTGTTCGACGACGACGCGCTCCGCGTCCGTGCGACCACGCTGATCTCGACCGTCGGACTGGTCGGCCTCGCGATCGGGCCCACGGCCGGTGGCTTTGCCCTCGCTGTCGCTCCGTGGCAGATGCTGCTGCTGGTGAACGTGCCGATCGCCGCACTCGCGTTCATCGGCATCCGGCGCGGCATCCCCGCCGACAAGGCGGACGAGCTGCACAGGGCCCCGATCGACGGAACCGGTGCCCTGCTCGGCACGGCCGCGATCGTGCTGACGCTCGTCGCGCCCACGCTGTTCGTCGACGCGGGTACCGCGCCGCTTCTCCCGTGGCTGACCACGGCGGCGGCCGCCCTGACGGCCGTGCTGTTCGTCGTCCGCCAGCGAGTCGCCCGCCATCCACTGCTCGACCTCGAACTCGTCGCCCGCCCCCTCGTGTCGAGCGGCCTGGCCTTCAAGGCCGCCGCGAGCCTCGCGACCGCCGGACTCGGCTACCTGGTGACCCTGCAGCTCCAGCTCGACCTGGGCTGGACACCCGCCCAGGCGGCTCTGGGCATGCTGCCGCAGGTCGTCGTGCTCATCGCGGGAGGTGCGCTCATCGGTCCGCTGGTCACGCGCGTCGGCCTCGACAAGGCCGCCTGGCTCAGCGCGGGAGCCGTCGTATGCGGGCTCGCCGTCTACGGGCTCCTGGGCCGCTTCGGCTACGGGTGGATCGCTCTCGCGCTCATGCTCGTCGCCGCCGGTATGCGCGTCGTGGGTGTCGTCGCCGGGACCAACGTGATGCGCGGCCTCCCGGCCAACCGCACCACCATCGGATCGGCGCTGGTGGACACCGCGGGCGAAGTCACCACCGGCATCGGCATCGCGGTCGGCGGAACCATTCTCGCGGCACTCTTCACCGGCGACATCGCCACGTCGCACTGGAGCACTCACCAGACCACGCAGTTCCGCGACGCGATCACCTGGGCCGGCCTCGCTCTCACGCTCCTGACCGCGGCGCTGGTGGGATGGGGCATCACGCGGGCCCGTCGCGGCACGGACAGCACGACCTGGTCGCCTGCGTCGGCTCCGGACGGTGCTTGAGGGAGAACGGGCATCGGGCCCCTCCCCACGGTGCTTGAGGGTGACGGGCATTGGTCCCCTTTCCGCCCCGCTCTCGGGAGACAGCCGTGGAGGCTGCCTCCCGGGGGCTGCCCAGGGCCGGCGTGTACCGGCGCTCGCCGCGCGGACGCGTGGGTCAGCCCCCGTCGCCCCGGCGTGCCTGGCGGGCGAGGGCCCGGAAGTCCTGCCAGCGCACCTGAGGCCGCTCAAGCCCGCGGCGCCGCAGATAGCGGGCGGTGGCCCGTCGGGTCGTGCGCAGCACGGACACCGCCTCGCTCGCGCGGCCCGAGCCCATCGGCTCCACCACGCCCGACGGGACCAGCAGCAACCCGCCGTCCGCCGCGCGCAGTTCGCCGCGTACGAGCGCGTTGTGCATGTTGTTGAGACGCTCGTCGTGCCGGTGCACCAGCAGGGAGGCCGGGCCCGGTACGGCCGCGCAGTCGGCCGGCACGTCCACGGCGAAGCCGCCGTCCGCGGGCACGGGCCGAGTGCGTGCGAGCACCGGCGCGCCCGTGGCGTCACGGGCGGCGAGCACCGCCGTCGGGTTTCGAACGAGCAGCCCGGCGCCGGGCAGCGGACTGTCCCCCTGGGCCGGCGACTGTGCCCCGGCCGGCAGCGGCGGCCGCACCACGACCTGCTCGGGGGTCACGGTGATCAGCAACCGCAGGTAGTACCAGTCCATCACGCGGCGCAGCGGAGGAAGGACGTACGCCCGGCTGTGCGGCTGCCGTTCGAACAGCATCCGCCAGTAGTCCTCGGCGCCCTGAGGACCCGTCATGATCTCGTCGGGGCACTCGGCGTGCCCTCCGACGAAGATCTGCCGGGGCTCCTTCAGACCGCTGCCGGTGGGTTCGGAGAAGAGCAGCGCGACGCGGCCGTCCCGGCGGATGTTCAGCGCCTTCTGGGCGAACGCGAGGGACGTGCTCAGCAGCAGCGTCCCGTCCGGCCGGCGCCGCACGGCCGTCGGCCAGGCGAGCGGGGTGCCGTCCCGGCCCAGGGTGGCGAACTCGCAGGTCCGGTAGGCGTCCAGGACGTCGAGCGGGGCGGAGTCGAGGAGAGGCATCGCGCTACTCCCCGGCCAGCGGGGCACGCAGGGCGCGACGGTAGGCGGCGTACTGGCGCCGGCCGAGGGCCCGCCAGAGCAGCCGCCCGATCAGCGGAACCCGGCCCAGGAAGTAGGCCTGTTCCTCGGGCGTCGCCTCCTCGAGGATCGCGCCGAGCGCCAGCATCCGCTTGTTCTTCGGTATGCCGTCCATGCCCCGCTCGCCGACCAAGTCCCATTCCGGGACGGTCAGATGCTCGGCGACGAGCGGCAGGACCGACCGCTCCTCCTCGTCGAGGCGGAGCAGCAGCGCCGCCCGGTGCGCGTCCAGGGCCAGGGCCAGTTCCTCCCCGGGGATCCGGTCGGCGGACCGCTCCCACACGGGGAGCCATTCGGCGACGGCCGCGAGCGTGCGGTCGATCTCCTCGTGCTGGAGCCTCATCCGGCCCACCAGTTCCCCGTCGTGCGCGGCACGGCTGCGCAGCAGCGGCCAGATCAACTCGTCCTCGGCGTGATGATGGTGGTGCAGGCCCATGGTGTAGTCCCGCAACGCCCCGGCGATCCGCGCCGCACGGGCCGTGTCCCCGTCGGGCACGGACCGCACCAGCCGGGGCAGCGTGGCCGACTCGCGGCGGAACACCCGGTGCACCACGACCATTTCGTGGGTATGAGGACGCTCGGCGGTGGAAGAGACGCCGTGGCTGCTGTTGAGGGACATGCTCACTTGCTCCAACGATCGGATGTGTACGAAGTCCGCTCCAGCGTCACGTGCCCCGCTTGGCGTTCACTTGGCGCCCGTCTTGGCGACCTGCCGAAGCGCACGGTTGCCGCCCGGGTCACGCGCGGCAGGCGTCCGAAGCGGCGGGCGTTTATCGTCCGTTGACGGAAGAGACCCAGGTCTCGGGTAGATTCCGCGGGCGTGCTGCGTTTGCGAGTCCTGGGTCCACTGGGCGCCGAGGTCACCGGGACACCGGTCGCCTTGGGCGCTCCGCGTCAGCGCGCCGTCCTCTCCCTGCTGATCGCCGCCCGGGGCACCCTCGTACCGGTGGACCGCATGACGGACGCGTTGTGGCGGGGCGAACCACCGGCCAAGGCGCTGGTGTCCCTGCACGCCTATCTGTCGAACCTGCGGCGCTGCCTGGAGCCGGGGCGGCCGCCGCGCACTCCGGCCACCATCCTGGTCACCGCCCCGCCCGGGTACGCCCTCAGACTGCCCGGGGACGCGGTGGACGCGTGGCGTTTCGAGACCTGGGTCGGCCGGGCCCGCAGCGCTCCGGCGGAAGAAGCGCGGATACGGCTGGCCGAGGCGCTCGGCTGGTGGCGGGGGCCGGCCTTCGCGGGGCACGCGGACGAACCCTGGGCCGCCAGCGAGATCGCCCGGCTCGACGGGCTGCGCGCCGAGGCACTCGAACTCGCCGTCGCCGCCGACCTGGCCACCGGCCGGGCCGCTCAGGCCGCGTGCGACGCGGAGGGCCTCGTCCAGGACAGTCCGCTGCGCGAGGAGGGCTGGCGGCTGTTGGCCCTGGCGCAGTGGGCCTGCGGCAGACAGGCCGACGCGCTCGCCTCGCTGCGCCGTGCCGGCGACGTGCTGCGCGAGGAGATCGGCTGCGATCCCGGCCCCGCCCTGCGGGAGTTGGAAGGTGCCGTGCTCGCCGGCCGGCTCGACCTCCTGCGCGCGGCGGCGCCGGAACCGGCCGCCCCGCTGCTCGTACCGGGCGCCCTATCGCCCGTACCGTCCGCCGTTCGGCCCGCACCAACCGCCGTACCGTACGCACCGGGTGCCGTTCCCGTACCGTCCGTCCCACCGGCCTCCGCCCCGCCCGCCCGTATCGCACCGCCGTCCGCCGGACCCGGCCTGTTCGTCGGCCGGAGCGCGGAGCTGCGTGCCCTGGACGCGGCGGCCCGGGCCGCCGGGCAGCGCGGTGGCATCGTGCTGGTCACCGGCGAGGCCGGTGCGGGCAAGTCCGCGTTCCTCGACCAGGCGGCCGCCCGCCTCAAGCGGTCCGGCTGGCGGGTCGTGATCGGGCGCTGTCCCGAGTACGAGGGCGCGCCGCCCGCCTGGGCCTGGGTGGAGGCGCTCGGCGCGCTCGCCCGTGAGGTGCCCCCGGCCGCGCCGGACGAACTCGCGGTCCTGCTGCGGGAGTCGGACGCAACGCTCGTCCCCGCCGGGGACGAGGCGGCCGCCGGACGCTTCCGTATGCACCGGGCTTTTTCCGCCTGGCTGCGGACCGCGGCCACCCGGACGCCGCTCGCCGTCCTGCTGGAGGACGTGCACCGCGCCGACGCCGAGACGCTGGCCCTCGTCGAGGCGGCCGCGGCGGTCACGGGGGTCCCGCTGCTCACCGTCGCCGGTTACCGGCCTTCGGACGTGGGCGACCATCTCCTCAAGGCCCTCGCCCAGTTGGCCCCCGCCGCCCCGCACCGGATCGCGCTCGGCGGTCTGGCCCCGCAGGACACCGGGACCCTGGTGGAAGCGGTCTGCGGGGGACCGGTCGACCCGGCAACGGTGGCCGCGCTCGCCGAACGCACCGGCGGGAATCCGTTCTACGTCCGGGAGAGCGCGCGTCTCCTCGCCGACGAAGGGGCTCTGGTCGCCGTCTCGGAAGTGCCGCAGGGCGTCCGTGACGTGCTGCGCAGGCGCCTCGCACTGCTGCCCGGCGCCGCCCGGACTGTCGTACAACTCGCGGCCGTGCTGGGCCTGGAGGCCGAGGCCGGTCTGCTCGTCGACGCCTCCGACGGGGAGGAGGACGAGGTCCTGGACGGGCTGGACGCGGCGCTGGCCGCCGGGCTGCTGGCCGAACCGGGCCCCGGCCGCGTCCGGTTCGTACACGCCCTCGTGCGGGACACCGTCTACGCGGACCTGTCCGGCGTACGACGAGCACGGCTGCACGCGCGCGTCGCACGGCTGCTGCGTCTGCACCGCCCGGGTGAACTCGCCGCTCTGGCGCATCACTTCGCGCACTCGGGCAGAGCGGAGGACGCCCCGCTCGCCGTCGACTACGCGCTGCGGGCCGCCGAGGCCGCCGAACGGCGTTACGCGCACGACGTCGCCGTCACCCTGATCCAGCAGGCCATCGACACCCACACGGCGGCGCCGGGCGAGGACACCCCGCCGGACCGGCTGATCGAGCTGTTGGTCCGTCTTCTCGGCGCCCAGGTCCGCACCGGTGCCACGGATGCCGCCCGCCGTACCCGGCGACGGGCGGTCGAACTCGCCGAACAGGCCGACCGGGGCGACCTGGTGGCAGCCGTCTACGGCGCCTGGACCGAACCCACCCCCTGGCGCAGCCGGTTGGACGGCCCGTACGACCGGATCGCCCTGGCCCGCCTCGAACGCCTCGCCTCTGACGGTGAGTTGGACGGTCCCACCCGCGCCCGGGTCCTCCAGGTGCTCGTCGACGCGGTCGCGGGCGAGGACGCTCCCCGCGCTCTGCGAGCGGCCCGCGACCAGCTCGCCCTGGCCCGCGCGGACGGTGAACCACGGTTGATGGCAGCCGCGTTGATGACGTCGGCGAGGCTGCTGCCGCACGAAGCCCACGCCGAGGTCCGGCCCCCGCTCACCGAGGAGCTGCGCGGCCTCGCGCACGCCCATGACCTGCCCGCGTACCGCTGGGTCTGTGAGCACCTCGACGCGATGACCGCCGCCGCCCGCAACGATCCCGCCGCGGTGCGCCGCCACACCGCCGAGGGGCTTGTGCTCGCCCGCCGTTACCGCCTGGTGTGGGCGCAGGGGCTGAGCGCCGCGGCCTCCGCCATGCTGGCCGCCGTCACCGGCCGCTTCGACGTGGCGGAGGCCCGCTACGCGGAGGCCGACACCCTGCTCCAGCGGGTCGGAGCCCATCACGCCACCGGATTGCGCACACTCGCCCTGATCAGCATGCGGCTCCTCCAGGGCCGCGCGGCCGACATCGAGCCGATGGTCCACGCCGTGTACGAGTCGGCCGGCGGCTCGGTCTCGGTGGCGCGGGCACTGGTCCTGGCACGTCTCGGAAGACTCGACGAGGCGCGAGCCGTACCCGTGTCCCCGGAGCCGATGCGTGACCATCTCTACGGCCTCGAACTGGACTTCCGCTCCCAGCTCGCCGTGCTCGTCGGCGACCACGCGGGCGCGGTGGCGCTCACCGGTCACCTGGAGCCACTGCGGGACCAGCTCGCGGGCGCGGCCGGCGTGGCCTACGCGAGCCGGCCCCTCGCGCACGCGCTCGCCGACCTGTACCGGTTCCTCGGCGAACACCGACGGGCGGCGGACGCCTACGCGCTGGCCGAGCGCACGGCACACGCCTGGGGATCGGCGCATCTCGCCGAACACGCCGCCAAGGCCGCCGCGGACCTGTCGGCCGAACACAGCCGCCGACGCACCCTCTAGGAGCTCGGCGTCCCCGGACAAGATGCCGCCGCGTCCCCGGATAGGCTGCCGCCGTGGAGCGGATCTTGGTGGTGGGGGTCACGGGCGCGGGCAAGTCCACGCTCGCGCGCACACTCGGCGAGCGGCTGGGTCTGGCGTACCACGAGATGGATGCGCTCTACTACGACGGCCCCGGCTGGGCCGTGAAGGGCTCGTTCGCCGAGGACGTGGCGCGGCTCGGCGCGGAGCCCCGTTGGGTGGTGGACTCGCTCGGCCACCCGGAGGTCCGCGATCTCCTGTGGGGCAGGGCGGACACCGTGGTGTGGCTCGACTATCCGAGGCGCGTGGTCGCGCCCCGTGTGGTGCGCCGCTCCCTGCGCCGCTCCGCCCGTCGCGAGGTCCTCTTCGGCGGCAACCGGGAGACCTGGCGGGGGTGGCTGAGCCAGGAGCATCCGGTCTGGTGGTCCTGGTCCCAGTACGCCTCGCGCCGCCAGGAGATCGAACGACGGACCCGCGACCCCCGCTTCTCCCCGCTCACCACCCTGCGCTTCGCCCACCCCGACGAGACCGCCGCCTGGCTCGCGACCCTCTGACGTGCGGTGAGGCTCCCTCTCACCCACGTCTTCCGAACTCTGTGACCGACGGGTGGCGCCCGAACCGGAGCGGACGGAGCGGACGGAGCGGACCTATGGGGCGGGTTCGGCGATCAGCGCCGTACCGATCTCGCGGAAGCCGAGTCGGGCGTAGATCCGCGCGACGTCGTCGTCACCTGCCGACAGGAAGACGGTGTCCGCTCCCCGTGACCGGGCGTCGGCCACCAGGGCCGCGGTGACCGCGCGGGCGAGACCTCGGCGGCGAGCCGAGGGAAGCGTTCCCACGCCGACGATCTCGCTGATTCCCGCGAGCGGTTGATGCTGGCCCGCGGACAGTGCCACCCCTTGTTCGACTGCCGCGGCGACCACTGTCAGACCCGCCCGGACACGCAGCATCGCGCGTTCCACCGATCCGTCGGCGACACAGGCGTCGGCCGCTTCCGCCAACTGTGGTGTTCCCGCGAGACCCACGTGGGTTCCCGGCTCGGCGAAGGCGAGGTGAGGAACGGCGAGGGCGCTGGGCAGCGTCGGATCGTCCGCGTCGACGATCCGTGCCGACAGGGTGCCGGACGGCCTCTCCACCGGCGCTGCCGGAACCCCCGGGACCCGTGGATCGAGCACCATCAGTGGATGTTCGTGGACCACGAGTCCCGACTCCTCGACCGCCGCCCGCAGCGTGGGTGTGGTCTCGGCGACCCATTCGAAACTCTCCGGGATCCCCAGTTCCCGCTGGCGGGCACGGACCTTCAGCACGTCGGCCGCCTCCACCGGCCCGGACCATCCCCGTGCGGGACGTGCGTAGAACGGCCAGCCCGGTCCCTCCCGCACGAACAGGGTGAGCGGCCCGATGTCCTCGGCACGGGCGCCGTGGCGCGGAACCGCGTCGTAGTACTCCTCGAGCCGGTCCAGCAATGCCCGCTCAGGGTGATCGTCAAAGTCGTCAGAAGTCACGTCGGGCATCCAAACAACTGGGCAGCACCGGCGCCACCTCATTTCGCTCGGTCCAGGTGCGGAGAGGGGCGATGCCTGGCGGGCCTGGTCCGGCCCTCGCGCCGGAAACGGCTGGAGTCTCCCCCAAGGGGAGGTCCTATCGTCCTGACCGACCGCACGCGATGGTTCGAAAGAGGTCTGTCATGACGACGTTTCTGCTGGTCCCGGGACTTTTCATGGGTGGCTGGGCCTGGGAGGCCGTGGCCGCCGAGCTGACCGCGCGAGGGCACCGGGCACTTCCGGTCACCCTCCCCGGCATGCCCGAGCGGGCAGGGGAGGACCCCGCGCGTATCGGACTGGGCGAGCACACCGACGCCGTGGCGGCTCTGCTGGACGCGGAGGGCCCGGGGATCGTGCTGGTGGCGCACAGCTACGGCATCTTCCCCGCCCTCGCGGCGGCCGACCGGCATCCCGGACAGGTCGCCCGGGTGGTGTTCGTGGACACGGGCTTCCCGGAGCCGGGTGAGTCGCTGGTGGCGCAGATGCCACAGCTCGGCCTGCTCGACCGCGCTCTCGACGGCGTCATCCCGGTGCCCGAGGGGATCCCGGCGCTGCACGCCGTCCCGCCGGCGGAGCTGGAGCGCTACCACCGTATGGCCACCCCGCAGCCGGTCCGGACCGTCACGGAGCCGATCGAGCTGACCGGCGCCTGGCTCAAGCTCCCGACCACTGGGGTCCTCTGTCTCGCGAACGGCCTCAGCGTGGAGTTCGCCCGCACGCTGCACGGTACGGGCCTGCCACGGTTCGCCAAGCTCGCCCAACCCGAAGTCACCTTCTTCGAACTGCCCACCGGCCACTACCCGATGCTCTCCACCCCGGTGGAGCTGGCGGACGTGCTGACGCGCGCGGCGAAGGGCGAAGGCGTCGGTCTGTACGAGGGCTGAGCGCTGAACATCGGTCTCCACGCCGTCATCGGGGCGGGCGGAGCAGTGGGGGAGTGCCAGGAGCGGTGAGGGTGCCGGGGAAGACGGTCTTGCTCGGCCACGCTTCGGGGCCCATCATGATGTGGCCCAAATGCTCTGGCTGGGGGAGGAGTTGGAGAGATGTGGTTCTTTCGCGGCAGACCGGACGACGGTCCCGCCGGGGCCTCCGTCGACCTGGTGGCCGCCGTCCAGGCACTCCGTACACAGATCACGGAGGCGGCCGCGTCTGACCCCGACTCGGACGTCCGATTCCAAGTGGGCCCGATTCAGCTTGAGTTCACTGTCGCGCTGGCCCGTGACCGGACGGTCAAGGGCGGGGTCAAGGCGTGGGTCGTCACTGCCGACGCGGAGCGCAGGCGGTCCACGGCGCACACGCATCGGGTGACGCTCAACCTCACGCCCGTGTCGGCCGCCACCGGCGAGAGCCCCGAGATCCGCAACACCGACTCCGGCCACCGCATCGTCCGATGACCGCCGCCGTCCGGCACCCCAGCCGCCTCCACCTGGTCGCCCTGACGACGGGGGATGACCAGGTGCGCGGCAGCGGTTACCTCCTCAACAGCCGGGTGGTCGTGACCGCCGGCCATGTCGTGGACGACATTCCCGCCGAGGACCTGCGTGTGTGCCGGCTGCACACCCTGCGCGTGACGACCGCGGAAGTCGTGCGGATCGAGAAGGACATCGCCGTACTCCTCACGGCCGAGGACCTTGCCGCACCGGGTGAGCTGGCCGGCGTGCCGCTGCGTGAGCTGGCGTCCGACGCGCGCTTCGACTCCTGCTCGGCCCTCGGTCTGCCGGCGGTGATGACCCGGGTGACCGCCGGTGTCGCCCCGCTGGAGGCCGCGTTCAAGGTGGCACCCAACAGCGCGGACAACCACGGCTACCTCTCCCTCGAACTCGACGGACACGCGCCGACGGGCCCGGAACCCTGGAGAGGGATGTCGGGTGCGCCGGTGTTCCACGCGGGCCGCTGGCTGATCGGTGTCGTCGTGCGCGACTCGTCGGGCTGGAACCACTCCCGGCTGGAGGCGAGCCCCATCAGCGCCGTGTTCGAGGGGGCGCCGCTCGCCGACGCGCTGTTCCGAGTCCGGCCCTCACCGCCGCTCACGGAGTCGGACGCGCGCGACGCCGCCTTCCTGGACACGTACCGCAGCGACACGATCCGCCGCTACGGGCATATCGAGCTGTTCGGGCTCGGTCTCCAGGGTCACCTCGTGGACGACATCAGCATCGACCACGCGTACGTGAGTCTGCGCGCGGGCGTTCCGTCGCTCCGCCTGTCGTCGAACGCCGAGCAGACCAGACCGGTCGAGCCCCTGATCGCGAAGAACACGCGGCTGCTGCTGAGAGGCAGCCCGGGAGCCGGGAAATCCACCCTGCTCGAGTGGCTTGCCGTCTCCATGGCGCGCGGCTCGTGCAAGGGCGAACTCGCGCCGTTCAACGAACGGATTCCCTTCCTGCTGCGCCTGCGAGACATGTACGCGCCGCGATGGAAACGGGTCGAGGGACGCGATGGAGTCCCACCGCGGATCGGGCACTTCCTCGAATTCAGCGGGATGGCGAGTGACGTCGCCCCGCCGGACGGGTGGATTCGCCGGATGCTCGGTCAGGAGCGGGCGCTCCTGCTCGTGGACGGCCTCGACGAGGTGCTGGAGGGCCACCGGGACGGCGTACTGCGGTGGATCAGCGACCTTCTGCGCGAGTTCCCCGCACTCCACGTGATCGTCACGGGACGCCCGGAGGCGCTGCAGAACTGGTCCCCGCCCGCCCGCCTCGGTTTCGTGGAGCTCAAGCTCGTCGAACTCGACGCCGACCAACGGGCGGAGCTCATCCACAAATGGCACCGGGCAGCCATCCTCGGGGTCAGCGCGTCGCGGCTCGCGGACGAGGAACGCGAACGGCGCATCGAGCGTCTGTCCTCGTACGAGATCTCCCTGACCCGCCACATCAACGCGTCGTCGGATCTCTCCGCTCTCGCCGCGACCCCGCTGCTCTGCGCCGTGTTGTGCAAGCTTCACGAGGTACACGGCACCCGGCTTCCGCGGTTCCGGCAGGAGCTGTACGCGCGGACCGTCGACATGATGCTCGGACTGCGAGACGCCGACCGTGAAGTGCCCGAGCCGCTGCCGGGCCTGGACATCGATCAACGCAGGGCGGTTCTCTCCTGGATCGCCGGCTACCTGACGGCGGAAGGCGAACGGGAGATCACCCTGACGCGCTTCGACGAGAAGGTGCGGAGCCGGCTGCCCAGTCTGGGGCGGGAGCCCGGCGCCCACACCCCCGGTGAGATCCGTAAGGCCCTGCACGAGCGGAGCGGGCTTCTCGTCGCCCCGGCCGAGGACACGCTGCGCTTCAGCCATCGCACCTTCCAGGACTACCTCGCTGCCACGGATCTGGTCGCTCAGCGATCCTTCGGTCAACTCGCCGGCCACGCCGGGGAGGAGATGTGGGACGACGTACTGCGCTTCGCCATGAGCCAGTGCAACCTCGCCGACACCCGCGAGTTCGTCGCTCAGATGCGACGCAAGGCGCGACTGGTGACCAACCGGACCCAGCGTGCCCGTATGCGTCTGGCCGCGGCATCGTGCATTCCCTACGCGGTGCAGATGGAGGAAGAGGACCGCGGGGCCCTGATCGCGGGCGTCGCGAAAACCTTCCGGGCCGCGGCGAAGGAGGAGAGCAAGGCACTTGCCGCAGGACCGGAGAAGACCCCGTCACAGCCCACGGGGTCGCAGGACGACGGCCTCTCGCACGAGACCGACCAGTACGCGTCGGTCGGGCCCGACCTGCTCTCCGCTCTGCAGCGCGACTTCGACTGGCGGGACATGGACCTCTGCCGGAGCGCCGCCCAGTTGGCCGGCAGACTGGGCGGCTCCGAGGCCCTCGCCTTTCTGTCACAGATGCCGTTCGAGCAGCGGGAGAAACTCGCCTCGGTACTCGTCGGGATCTGGGAGACCTGTCCGGGGCAGGAATACGCCGATGCCGTGCTCGCCGGTCTGGACGTCTCCCGGCTGGTGGCCGACTCGACCGCGCAACTCGCCCAGGCACACGTCCTGGGTTCGGTCGAGGGCCTGACGGTACGCATGGCCATGCCGCTCGACGAGGTCGTCGACTTCGCCAACAGTCATCGGACCAGCCTGCTGAACTGGACGCCCACGGCTCTCAGGTACACCGAGTCCTTCGACGTTCTCCGCGAGGTACGAGGGCTGACCAGTCTTCTTCTCGGCATCGCCCCGACCACGAGTGACCCGCTGTTCCTCGCCTCCATGATTCTCAGGCCCCATCGGCAGTACGAGAAGCTTCGGTTCACCCTGCCCGCGCTGCCCGGGGTACGGGACCTGGCGCTCACGTCCATGCCTCTCGACTGGCAGGCCCATGTGGCCGGGTGGACGAGTCTGAGCCAGGTTTGGCTCACCGGCTCCGCGATCGAAGGGATCGGCACGCTCGGCGCGCTGCCTGCCCTCACGCAGTTGTCCGTCTCCTGCGAGGCGCGGGAGTTCAGCCTGCCCTCGGGTCTCGGCCACGGCGGAGTGAGTCACCTCGGACTCATGGTGCACGCGGATCACGGGCTCAAAGAGATCGACCTGACCCGCCTGCCGACCGCGTTTCCGGCCCTGCGCCGACTCACGTTCGGCGTCACCGGGCTCGGCTGGGAGGCCGATCTGGCGGGGCTCGAACGCATGCCGGACCTGCGGATCCAGCTCGTCGGCACGCCACGGAACCACCCCGGTGTCCGCGGCGCCGAGAAATTCCCCCGGGAACGGATCAAATGGGGCTGACGCCGTCGGCGCCTCGTCTCGGGTGACCGTCGGCCCCTCGTCTCAGGTGAGATCGCGCCAGCCGCTGTCGAGCAGATCGAAGGCTCTCGTGATGACCTGCTGAGGGTCGTCGTGGCTGCGGGCAGCGTGCGGTGCTTCGAGGGCGAAGTGGGCCAGGGCCGTACAGGCCGGATCGCCCGCGGGGAGGCCGCTCTCTTCGGCGATCACCTCGGCGAGCGCGGCGGTGTGGCGTAGCCACATGGCCTGGTGGTAGTCGCGCAGGGCCGGGGTGCTGTTCACCAGGTCGAGGAAGGTCGTGAAGCGGGGATCGCTGTCGGCGCCCCCTTTGCGGTGGCGCAGTGCGTGCTCGCGCAGGGCGTTCGGGATGGACCGGCCGGGGGGCCGCTCGCGTACGGCGGCGAGGAGGCCTGCCTCCTGATCGGCCTCCTCGTCGAAGACCAGCGCCTCTTTGACGGGGAAGTGCTTGAACAGCGTGGTGGTCGACACGTCCGCGGCGTCGGCGATCTCGCGGATACCGACGTCGTCGTAGCCGCGCTCGAGGAACAGACGCAGGGCGGCGTCGGCGATGGCCTGGCGGGTGGCCGCCTTCTTGCGCTCGCGGCGCCCTACAGGGGCAGGGGCGTCATCGCTCGGGCGGGTGGCCTCGGACAAGGAGGTGGCATCGGGCATAGAACTAATCTACACCACTAATTGGCTCGCTTAAAAAGTTGAGTCGTTGCACTTATTGATCCGGTGTGCTTTTCTGTTGTGGTGGCCGCGAGGCAGTGCCCGGCCCCGACACCCGCACCTCACTCCCTCCTGTCCGAACGGAGCGATCAGCCATGTCCACGGCCGATCCCCACTCCCATGAACGGAGCACCACCATGAACACCCGACGCACCCCCCGAATCGCCGTCATCGGAGCCGGTCCAGGCGGTCTGACCTGCGCCCGCATCCTCCAGCAGTACGGCATCGGCGTCACCGTCCACGACCGCGAAACCGGCCCGGAGACGCGCAACCAGGGCGGCACGCTCGACCTGCACGAGGACAACGGCCAGATCGCCCTGCGCGAGGCCGGCCTGCTGGACGACTTCTTCCGCCTCTCCCGCGCCGAAGGGCAGGAGATGCGCCGACTGGACCACGCGGCAGGCACGATCGGCTTTCACCACGTTCCCGAGGAAGGCGAGCTCTTCAAGCCCGAGATCGACCGCGGACAGCTTCGCGACCTTCTCCTGAACTCGCTCCAGCCCCACACCGTGCGCTGGGGGCACACCCTGCGTTCCGTCGAAGGCCCCTCCCAGGGACCCCGCCTGCTGCACTTCACCGACGGCACGAGCGTCGAGGCCGATCTCGTCATCGGAGCCGACGGTGCCTGGTCCAAGGTGCGCCGCGTCCTCTCCGACGCCACCCCCCAGTACACCGGAATCAGCTTCCTCGAAGCGTGGTTCCACGACGTCGACAACCGGCACCCCGACATCGCCGGACTCGTCGGCCAGGGCAGCGCCGCGGCAGCCGACGGCGAGCGCGGGCTGTTCGCCCAGCGCAACAGCGGCGACCACATCCGTGTCTACGTCATCCAGCGCGCCCCCGCCGACTGGATCACCGCCGCCGGCCTCACCGCCGAGGACACCGACGGCATCCGGGACATCCTCCTCGACCGCTACAGGGCCTGGTCTCCCCGCCTGAGGCAGATGCTCCGCGACAACGACGGCCTCTACGTCGACCGCCCTCTGTACGCGCTTCCCGTTCCCCACGCCTGGGAACACGACCCCACCGTCACCCTGCTCGGGGACGCCGCCCACCTGATGCCCCCGCTCGGCGTCGGCGTCAACCTCGCCATGCTCGACGCCTGCGAACTCGCCCTGGCCCTCGCCCACCACGAGACCATCGACGACGCCGTCCGGGCCTACGAGAAGACCATGCTGCCCCGCTCCGCCGACATGCAGCACGCACTCGACGGCCACGCCCACGACCTGCTCTCCGACGAACCGCACGCCCCCGACGAGGACGACACCCACTGACCGAACACTCCGCCGCCCAACCCCTCACCGCCGAACGCCCCACCGCCGTACGGTCCGTGACCTCGCGACGGACGATATGAGCAAGGATGTTTCCTCCACGGTGCCGATAGCCTTCCCGTCGTGATCCACGATGAGGGCAGCAGCCGAGCCGGAGACGGACCTGAGGCACGCGGGTGGGGCGCCACACGGTCGTGGGTGGAGAAGCGACTCGCCCCGGGGGAGCGGATAGTGGGAGCCGAGCGCCTGCGCGGCGGTTGGACCTCGCACATGCGCAGGCTCCGGATCTCCGGTCCTGACGGTCGACGAGCCCTGGTGTTGCGCTCCTTCGAGAAGCCCTTCTACGTTCGGCACGCGAACGGCTTGTTGTCCCGCGAAGCCGCGATGCTGCGTCTGCTCGGGGAGACGGGTGTGCCCGCGGCCGAACTCGTGGACGTGGACGCAGCCGGCACGTACTGCGACCACCCGTCCCTGCTGATGTCGTCGCTGCCCGGGTCCGTCCGTCTGGACGATCGGGGTGCCGAGCGCCGGGCCGATCTGCTGGCCACGCAATTGCTGCGCATTCATCGGACCGAGGTCTCCGCGGAGGCGAGGCCGCGGACTTGGGAGGCCTGGACCTCAACGGAGCGGGTGACGCTCCCCGCGTCCACGGAGCGGCCGGAGTTGTGGCACCGGGCCGTGGACGTCATCCGGAAGGATCCCCCGCGTCACCAACCTTGTTTCCTGCACCGGGACTTCCACCCGGGCAATGTTCTCTTCGAAGGCGACGGGAACGACGTACGTCTCAGCGGTGTGGTCGACTGGGTGGAGACCTCATGGGGACCGGCCGACCTCGACGTGGCCCACTGCTCAACAGCCCTGGCCCTGCTGCACGGTGTCCCCCTGGGCATGAGCTTCGCGGACCGGTACCTCGCCGCTGGAGGGCGACTTGACGGACGGCGCGACGCCCATCTGTACTGGCGGCTCATCGACGCCCTGGCCTTCGCCCCGGACGCGGAGAAGGTCGCCGTCCCCTGGCGCGAACTCGGGCGCACGGATCTGACCCCCGCCGTTCTGGCCGGCAGGCTGGAGGAATACGTCGTCGCCCTGTTCGAGCGCTACGCCTAGGTTCCTCCCCGTCGCCCACCCGCACGGCAGTGTTCGAACGGGCAGTGTCGTCGCCGCGCCAGGCGCATCGATTCGCGGGGAGAGCGGGGCAGTGATGCACGCCCTGGAACGCGAGTGCTGTCCGGACTTGTTTCACTCTTCGTCGCGATGGGTGAGACGGCCGTCGCCAAGCAGCCAGTAGTGCTGGTGTGGCGTCAGTTGCCAGGTCTCGTCGGCGGTGACGGCCCGCGTGATCCATGCGTGGGGTTGGGGAAGGGCACGGGCTTTCAGAACTGCGCGTGTGGCGGCACGTTCAGTGGCATCCACCGGGTGGACGTCCATACGGAAGCCGACCGTGTCCGGGTGGATGCCGCGGCCGTAGTTACGCTGGAGGGGAGCGACCCACGCCACTCCCAGGACGATGGGCCCATTGTCCTGCCCCCTGAGGAACCGCAGGTCCGACACACGGCTCATGTACGGTCCGAGGCATTCGTTGATGTCGGTGGTGTTCAAGGGCCAGGAACGGTGTCGGGGCAGCCTTCGATTTCGCGCGGACATGGCACGCAGAATGACAGAAGGCAACTGTCGGCTCCCACAGGTTTGTGCTGGACGGACGCTCACGACATCGCCGATCGCGAGCGGTCGTGGCGGTGCGGCCTGCTTCCGGATCGACATCCCCTGATGCTAGTGGCGACTGATCGCGCAGGCGGCAGTCGAGGTGCCCAGGGGCGACCGGCACGCCATCGCGCACTACCGGCCGTCCTCCCCGTCCAGCAGCCTCCGCAGCTTCCACGACGTGCAGGGGTCGGGCAGGACGAATCCGCCCGGTGCCTGTGAGGAGTACGACAGCTTCCGCAGTGCGGTCGACGGGAACGGCCAGCAGGTCTCCAAGGACCAGTGCACGCCGCTCAGGTCGGCGCCCGCGAGGTCGGTGCCCCGCAGGTCGGCGCCCGACAGATCGGCGCCTCTCAACCGGGCTTCGCGGAGTGAGGCTCCGTGCAGGACCGCGCCGCGCAGGTCGGCGCCCTTCAGGTCGGCGTCGGAGAGCACCGCGGACACGAGGTTGGCCTCCGTCAGGTGGGCCCCCGCCAGGTTCGCTTCCGTGAGATGGGTCGTGTAGAGCTGGGCGTTCGACAGGTCGGCGCCCGCCAGGTTCGCCGAGCCGAGGTAGGTGCCCGCGAGGTCCGCACCGACGAGGTGTGCCTCGCGCAGATCGGCGAACGGCATCAGGGCGAAGGAGAGTTGAGTGCCCGTCAGCCGGGCCCTGGCCAGTCTCCCCTGGATGAGGACGGCACTGTCGAGGTTCAGGCCGGAGAGGCCGATGTGGGCCAGCAGACCTGCCGGGAGGTAGACCAGATCCTCGACGAGGTGGCGCAGTTCCTTAACGGCCGGTGTGCGCGGGTCGCGGCATGCCTCCGGGTGCCCACGCTGCCAGTCGGCCAGTTCGCGAACGCGGTCGAGGCCGGACATGGACATCGGCATGACCCGCGTCCGGGTCGCCGGGCGGCCCTGCGCGGGGGAGGGCGCCACCACGTCGAGGAGGGCGGTCGGGTCGTACGGAGCAGGGGCGCCGGACGTACTCGCGAGGCCACCGCCGCTCTCGCCGGGCCACGCGGGGGCGCCGGATCCGAGACCGGCCGGGCCGTGCGTCCTGCTCCACGCGTCCATCGCGGCCCCGACCATGGCGCACGCCGTTCCCGCGTCGGAAGGCCGGTCCGCCCGTTCCGGGGCGAGAAGCGCGAGGACGAGTCCGTCGACCTCGGGAGGCAGCGGCTCGCGGGAGTGGAGGGACGGCGGGGGCGGCAGCTTCCTCTCGTAGAGCCCGCCGCAGTCGGGGCGGGCGCCGATCAGCAGTTCGTACAGCACGCAGCCCAGGGCATACAGATCGGCCCTGCCGTCGGTCGTTCCGGGCGCGCCGAGCTGTTCGGGTGCCATGTAGGCGGGCGTTCCGACTGCCTGGCCTGCGAGGGTGAGCGGGCGCGCCTGGTCCGGCTCCCGGACGAAGCGGGCGATGTCGAAGTCCAGGAGCTTGCTTGACGGTCCCCGTGGGGGTGACCATCACATTCCCGGGCTTGATGTCACGGTGCAGCAGGCTGGCGGCGTGCGTGACCTCCAGGGCCCGGCAGATCTGTCCGGCCCAGTCCAGGATCAAGGGGACCGACGCACCGGCGGCGGCCCGGTCCAGCGTGTGGCCGGCGACCAGTTCCATCCCTGATCTTGTGTGGGTATCCCCGGCTTCAGCCGGGGAGGGAAACGCATCCTCGTCCCCGGAGGCGCGCTGCGCCGGAGTTTGCTCCGTCTCTGTTTTGACGGTCAGCCAGGCTGCTTCTGGCCTTCGATGTACTGACGGATCACGGTCAGCGGTGCACCGCCGCAGGAGCTGGCGAAGTAGGAGCGCGACCAGAACGCCGAGCCCATTCCGATGTGGTTTATCCGGCCGGTGTACTCGGCCCGCAGGTAGCGGGAGCTGACGCCCTTGAGGCTGTTGATCAGCTTGGACAGGGCGATCTTCGGCGGGTAGTGCACGAGCAGGTGGACGTGGTCGGCTTCGCCGTTGAACTCGCGTAGTTCCACTTCGAAGCTGGTACAGACCTCCCGCATGATCTCTTCGCAGCGCTTGAGCATGGCGTCATCGAAGACATCGCGCCGGTATTTGGTGACGAACACCAAGTGAGCATGCAGGTTGCAGGCGACGTGACGTCCAGTACGGATATCAGGGTTTGGTGCCCAGCGCGGTGGCATACGCCAAGCGTAGTATCTTCGTTGAAGCTGACCAGGAAGGGGGTGGGCCGGATGATCCGTGCGTACAAGTTCCTCATGCG